>URWZ01000096.1 GCA_900551625.1 uncultured Collinsella sp. | reverse complement strand
CAGGCGTGGTGAGACCCGGGAACTTGTCCGCATGGGCCATCCAGTCAAACTGGCCATGGTCGACGATCACGCCACCCAGGTAGGCCGCATGGCCATCCATGTACTTAGTGGTGGAGTGCGTGACGATGTCGGCGCCCCACTCAAAGGGACGGCACATCACGGGCGTCGGGAAGGTGTTGTCGACCATCAGCGGTACGCCGTGGTCGTGCGCGGCCTTGGCAAAGCGCTCAATATCGAGCACGGCAAGGGCGGGGTTAGCAATCGTCTCGCCAAAGACAAGCTTGGTGTTGGGCTGGAAGGCTGCCTCGAGCTCCTCGTCGGTGCAGTCGGGGGCAACGAACGTGCAGGTCAAGCCCATACGACCCATGGTGTGAGCCAACAGGTTGTAGGTACCGCCGTAGATGGCGGAGCTCGCGACCACGTGATCGCCGGCGCCGGCAACGTTAAAGATCGCGAGGAAGTTCGCGGCCATGCCCGAGCTCGTGAGCATCGCTGCGGTGCCGCCCTCCATCTCGCAGATCTTGGCGGCAACCAAATCGCACGTGGGATTCTGCAGACGGCTGTAGAAGTAGCCCGACTCCTCCAGGTCAAACAGCTTGCCCATATGCTCGGACGTGTCGTACTTCCACGTGGTTGACTGGTAGATAGGCACCTGGCGCGGCTCTGCATCACCCGGGCGATAACCGCCCTGAACACACGTCGTACCGATGGTCTGCTCGCTCATATCCAACTCCCTTACTTGGGTTTTGTTTTTATTCGGTTCACGATACCGCTACCCTGCACCCCTCTCAACCCATCCCCAAGGTAGGTTATGGGACAAATTGATCAGGGGTATTTATCTCAAGCCTTGGGCATTTGCTCGATAGATAAAAATGAGGCATCCATGAAGCTCTCGATGATTACACGCACCGTCATGGGTACCATAGGCGGGTACACCGTGACCAAGGAGACAACGATGAAGCAAATCGATACGGCCCAGCTCGACATCACCGCCTGTCAGGCTCAGGCTGCCGAATACCATGCCCGTGGCTTCAACTGCGCCCAGGCCGTCGCCTGCACGCTCGCACCTGCCGTCGGACTCGACCCCCAGGTCGCCTTTACCCTCACCGAGGGCTTTGGCGCCGGCATGGGCGGCATGACCGAAACCTGCGGCGCCATCTCGGGCGCCGTGGCCATCATGGGTTTTGTAATGAGCGACGGCATGGAAAACCCCAAGACCAAGGGCCAGACCTACAAGCTGTCGCGCGAAATCGCCAAGCGTTTTGGCGAGAAGAACACGACGACCGTCTGCGGCACGCTCAAGGGCATCGGATCGGATAAGGGTCCGCTCCGCAGCTGCCCCGGTTGCATCGACGATGCCATCGAGATCGCCTGTGATGTGCTAAAGCAGCTCGCCGAGTAAACGGCAGCAACAGAAAACGACGGCCGGCGCGCTTGGGATTCATCCAAAAGCACGCCGGCCGTCGCCGTTAGAACTCGGCAAATTCGGGAGCGCCGACCTCGATCTCCTCGCGCCCCGCCATAAGCTCACGCATCTTGGCGCAAAATGGCTCCTGCTCCCCCGCCTTAAACACCAAGTGAAGTGTCACGGCATCCGCGTAATCGGTATCCAAAACCTTGGCACCCGAATCCTGCGCCAAACGAAGCACCTGCTCGTATTGCGGATAGGCCACATACACGTCAACGGGCACAACACTTGTCATCTCGACGATCTGCCCAGCCTCTTGAGCCGCGGCCATCGCCGCCTGCGTCGCCGCGGTATAGGCGCGTACCAAGCCACCGGGCCCCAGCAGTGTGCCGCCAAAATAGCGCGTCACCACGCAGCAAACATTTTTGAGCTCTGCGCCGCGCAACACCTCGAGCGTCGGCATACCGCTCGTGCGGCTCGGCTCACCATCATCGCTCTGGCGCTCGCGTCCATCGACTAAAATCCACGCGGGAACATTGTGTCGAGCGTCGTAATGACGCTTGCGAACCATCTCGATAAAGGCATTCGCCTCATCCTCGGACTCAATATGGACCAGCTGGGCAATAAACCGGCTCTTGCGGTCCACAAACTCGCCCGAAGCCTCAATATTCGATTGCAGAGTAAAATAGCTGTCCAACAAAGCCCCTCAAACACAAGCAAAGCAACAAACAGCCTCAATAATACGGCAAAGGCCGTACCGATAACCTCGGTAAATAGAACGGAAACGCCAATGATACCGTCACCAACAGCGAGAACCCGTCAGCGCGAGCAAGGTGCCTTGAAAGACAAGGGCATTGACCTTATGGTCATGCCCGAAGGCTTGAAAGGCAGATTGCCGCGCTGACGGGTTCGCAGCGTCAACATAGTTGCCAAGTGGGCCTATAAGCCGGGTTCTGTCGTGAACGGTCATTTATCTTGTCTGCACGTTACCGTGCAGCTCCACGCACGCTACCCGAACGCGGACCGGGCCGGCCCATAGCGTTCCTATTCGCGCTTGCTCCGGATGGGGCTTGCCAAGCCGCCGTGTTGCCACGACGCTGGTGGTCTCTTACACCACCGTTTCAGCTTTTCCCTTTACGCCTTGCGGCGCAGGTGGGAGTCTTCTTTTCTGCGGCGCTTTCCGTCGGATCACTCCGCCCGGCCGTTAGCCGGCATCCCGCCCTCTGGAGCCCGGACTTTCCTCACGCGTACTGCAAGCAGCACATCGCGCGACCGTCTGGCCCACTCAGCAGTGCAAGAGTGTAACACACCGTTGCCGCAGGCAATGGCACAACGCAAACGCTCGACACGATAAACCAAGAACCGCCATGCGTTACAATGGTCCTGTCGATGGGCAACGTCGTCAGTCGAGACGCGACCGCGCTCCGCACCCCTCCGTCTACTCGGTGTGTTCCCGCCTCCTCCCCGAGGCGGGATGTCGGCATTTTTTCATGCACCGACAATCCAATAGCCTGTGGACAGCCCGGCAGCATTGCGCATCTCGGCGCCAAATGCAAAAAGGGATCCGTCCATTACGGACGGATCCCTTAAACAAGTGATCGTCAAACCGATTTACTCGGCGTCGGTCTCCTCGTCCTTCTTCTCGGAAGGCAGCGGGGTAACCTCGATCTCGACGCCCAGAGTCTCAGCAGCAGACTTCATGGACAGGGAGATACGACGACGGTCGAGGTCGATCTCCATGACCTTGACCTGAACCTTGTCGCCCACATGGGTGACCTGAGAAGGCTGATCGACGTGCTTGTTGGCCATCTCGGAGATGTGCACCAGGCCCTCGATGCCCTCGCCCAGGTCGACGAAAGCGCCGAACGGGACAAGCTTGGTCACAGTGCCCTCGACGATGGCGCCGACGGGGTACTTCTTGACCAGTGCGCGCCACGGATCCTCGGTGGTCTGCTTGAGACCCAGGGAGATGCGCTCGCGGTTGAGATCGACGTCGAGAACCTCGACCTCGACCTCCTGGCCGACCTTGACAACCTCGGAAGGATGGTTGACGTGGTTCCAGGAGAGCTCGGAGATGTGGATGAGGCCGTCGATACCGCCGAGGTCGACGAAGGCGCCGAAGTCGACGATGGAGGAAACGGTGCCCTGGAGACGCATACCAGACTTGAGCTTGGACAGGATCTCGGAGCGCTCAGCCTTACGGGACTCCTCGAGCACGACGCGACGGGAGAGGACGACGTTGTTGCGGTTGCGGTCCATCTCGATGACGCGGGCCTCGATGCGGGTGCCCATGTAGGAGGTGAGGTCCTTGACGCGACGGAGGTCGACGAGGGAAGCGGGCAGGAAGCCACGCAGACCGATGTCGAGGATCAGGCCGCCCTTGACAACTTCGATAACCTCGCCCTCGACGTTCTCGCCGGAGTTGAACTTCTCCTCGATGCGGTTCCAAGCACGCTCGTACTCGGCACGCTTCTTGGACAGTACCAGACGACCATCCTTGTCCTCCTTCTGGAGAACCAGAGCCTCGATGGGATCACCGAGTGCAACGATGTCTGCAGGGTTAGCGTCCTTGCGGATGGACAGCTCGCGGACCGGGATAACGCCCTCGGACTTGAATCCGATGTCAACGAGCACCTCGTCATGCTCGATCTTAACGACAGTGCCGTTAACGAGATCGCCCTCATCAAAGTCGGTAATCGTACCGTCGATGAGGTTGTTCATCTCCTCCTCGTTGACATCGTCAAGAGAGAAAATGGACGAGTTCTGAATCTCACTCAAAGGTGGACCCCTTTCGAACTACGGGGCCCCGATTGCTAGGACCTACAGAAGGGTGCGACAAGCACACAACGTTTAGGAACACTCGGGAGCCGACAGATACTAATGTGACGCTTATGCAATCACGTTCGTATAGGTTACGGGGAAATCATTTCGATTTCAAGCGTGAACTGCGATTTTTTACTCGTATGGAGACTTTTTCGCAATCTTGTGGACGACCGTCCCCATAAGTTGACGATAGGCAGTTAGGCATACGGCTTTGGGGTAAAGTATCCGGAGCAACGATTCTGGAACGATTTATCGAGAAAGGTGCCCGCGTGCTCAAAGCAGTCGTTTTCGATATGGACGAAACGCTTCTTAGCATCAACCTCAACGCATTCATCCTTCGGTATTTTAAGGATGTCTCGTCGATGCTCGCAGACATCGGGCGACGCAGCCGCGGTGGCACAATGGCACGCCTCGGCACCATCTTGGTCGACCTCAACGCCAACCGCCGAAGCGGCACGGACAACCGCACCAATCTTGAATTTTACCGCACCGAGGTCGAGCGCCGATGCGGCATCTGCCTCTCCGATCCCCTCATCTACGAGGCGTTTACCTACTACGACCGCGAAGTGCTTCCGTACAAGAACGACGATGTCATCAACGCCCACGCCATGCCGGGCGCACACGCCGCTCTCCAGGCCGTACAGGACGCAGGACTGCGCTGCGCGCTCTTTACCAACCCCAGCTTTCCCCAGGGGGCCATCGAGTGCCGCATGGGTTGGGGCGACCTGGCCGACGCCCCCTTTGAGCTCGTCACGCACATGGGAAACACCACCCGCTGCAAGCCCGATGCCACCTACTATCTCGAGCAGCTTCAGGTGATGGGACTCGACCCACACGAGGTCCTTATGGTGGGCAACGATCCCAAGCGCGACTTCCCTAGCCCCGCCTGCGGCATTCAAACTGCCTATGTTGGCCAGGGAAAACCCGGCCGAGCCACCTGGCACGGAACCATGGAAGACTTCGCCCGCGATTTCAACGCCGTAGTAGAAGCCTTCTACGAACACCAAGTAGCCAACGAACTGTCCTAACAAACTCGAGTCTTGCCGATCATGATGTTGAGGATCTCGACGTCGGTATCTTTCATGCCCACGCGGCCCACATAGCCCATGCTGGCGATCGTCTGCTCGACGGTATCCTGAATGAGGCCCTCACCGGCGCGGAAGCCGCGGCCCTGCATGGCCATATCGTGGCCCAGAATCGCAGCGTCAACGGCAGCGGAAATCTTGGCGGCACAGCTTGCCTTGGCGCCATCGCACACGATGCCGCCCACGTTACCGAGTGTGTTCGAAACCGTCGCGCCAATCTGCTCGCGCGTGCCACCACACAGCCAGGTAATCGCGGCACCGGCACCGCATGCGGCGCAAATAGCACCGCAAAACGCCGAGAGCGCACCAATATAGCTCTTGATATGCACGGCAATCAGATCGGACAGCATCACGGCGCGCACCAGACGCTCGTGGTCGCAGCGCAGGTACTCGGCATACTCCATAACGGGCAGTGCGCAGGTAATGCCCTGGTTGCCCGAGCCGCACACAATGGCGACCGGCAGCGCACAGCCGTTCATGCGGGCGTCGGACCCGGCGGCCGCACGGGCACGGGCACGGCAGGCGACGTCATCGGCACGAGCGCCCAACAGCGTACGGCCAACCTCGGCGCCCCAAGCGTGCGCCAGGCCCTCGGCGCTGATCGCGCCGTTCAGCTCAATCTGACGCTCAACGGCAGCGCGGGCACCATCGATGTCGCCGTCCTCAATAAAGTCGATGATGGACTCAATCGACATGGGCGTATCGGCGCTATCTGCCGCACGCTCGGCCACGACGCGCTCGGCGCAGGCGGCACACTCCCCCGCCGACTTGCCGCATACCGGAATACCGTCGAGCGTATGGCACGTGACATTGGTGTGGTGGTCGGTAATCTCGACGACTGCGGTATGGCCCCCGGCTGTGGCAGTCACCTTGATGTAGAGGTTGGGCACACCCTCGACAAGCGACACATCGCAGTAGCCGGCATCGGCGAGGAGCTCGGCCACACGAGCACGGTCTTTATCGTCAACGCTCTCGAGCACCTCAAGCGCGCTCTTGGCGTCGCCGCCCACGGCACCCAGCACGGCCGCCGCCTCAATACCATGCATGCCGCCCGAGTTGGGCACGGTCACGCTCTTAACGTTCTTGATGATATTGCCCTGTCTCTTATACACATCTCCGAGCCCACGAGAC
>URWZ01000095.1 GCA_900551625.1 uncultured Collinsella sp. | reverse complement strand
GGCTCGGAGATGTGTATAAGAGACAGGTCCCAACGTCTGGGCTGCGGGCCGATTGGCGCCGCCGCCCGGCCTCTCGTTTTTCGAACACAACCTCGACCGATAGGGGATACCGATATGAAGACCATCAAGCTTGCTCCCGGTGAGCGCCTCGTTACCAACCAGCTCAACCGCAAGGGTGTGCTGCCGCAAAACATCGTCGACGCCGCCCGCGATATCGTGGCCAACGTGCGTGCCAACGGCGATGCCGCGGTGCGCGATTACTGTCAGCGTTTTGACGGTGTCGAGCTGCAGAGCTTCCGCTTGCCGCAAGAGCAGATCGATGCCGCGCTCGAAGGTCTTGATCCGGCCTTTGTTGCCGCGCTCGAGAAGGCCGCGCGCCAGATTCGCGAGTTCCACCAGCGCGAGGTCGAGCAGAGCTGGTTTACCACGCGTGCGGACGGCACGATGCTCGGCGTTAAGGTGACCCCGCTTGCGGCGGCCGGCATCTATGTGCCGGGCGGTCGCGCGCAGTATCCTTCCACGGTGCTCATGAATGCCATTCCCGCCAAGGTGGCCGGCGTCAAGCGCGTGGTCATGGTGACGCCGCCGCAAAAGGACGGCCTGATCAGCCCCTACACGCTCGCCGCGGCAAAGCTCGGCGGCGTGGATGAGATCTATATGGTGGGCGGCGCTCAGGCCGTGGCCGCGCTGGCGTACGGTACCGAGACCATTCCGCGCGTCGACAAAATCACCGGTCCGGGCAACGCTTTTGTTGCCGCTGCCAAGCAGATCGTCTCCGGCGACGTGGGCATCGACATGGTCGCCGGCCCGTCCGAGGTCTGCGTGCTGGCCGATGCTACGGCCAAGCCCATGGTGGTCGCGGCCGACCTGATGGCTCAGGCCGAGCACGATCCGCTGGCAGCCTGCTATCTGGTGACCTGCGACGAGCAGTTTGCGCGCGAGGTCGAGGCGGGTATCGACATCCTGGTGGCGCAGTCGCCGCGTGCCGAGATCACGCGTGCCTCGCTCGATAACGAGGGCACCATCGTAGTGGTCGCCGACATGGCTGCCGCTGTCGAGGCCGTGAACACCGTGGCACCCGAGCACCTTGAGCTGCACTGCAAGGACGCGATGGGTCTGCTCGGCGGTATTCGCAACGCCGGCGCCATCTTTGTGGGCGCTTGGAGCTCCGAGCCGCTCGGCGATTACGTCGCCGGCCCCAACCACACGCTGCCGACCGGTGGCACGGCCATGTTCTCCAACCCGCTTTCGGTCGAAGAGTTCGTCAAGCGCTCGAGCGTTATCTGCTATACGCCCGAGGGCCTGCTCTCCGACGCTCCCGCTACGCAGCGCCTGGCCGAGGCCGAGGGCCTGTGGGCACACGCGCTTTCCGCCGCTCTGCGTCGCCGTGTGTTGGAGCAGGGCGAGGATGCCGTGAGTGCCGAGTCTCTGGCCGCGGCCGACCTGACCAAGGTCGCCTGGCCGGGCGACGCCGTGGCGACGGTTGCCGAGGGCGTGGACCTGGCGGCTGTAAGCGCGAATGGTGCTGACGCGGTCGTCGAGGAGGCCTAATATGGCCGAGCTGACGCCCCGCATGAAGGAGCTCGTCCAGCCCTACTTGGCCGGCATTGAGCCCTACGATCCCAACTTTACGCCCACGCGCATCAATCTTTCGGCCAACGAGAACACCTATCCCGTGCCGGCCGGCGTGCGCGAGGCGGTTGATGCGGTCCTGGCTGCCACACCGCTCAACCGTTATCCCGACCCCATGTCCAACGACCTGCGCGATGAGCTTGCTGCTTGGCATGGCGTGACGCGCGAGAACATCTGCGTGGGCAACGGCGGTGACGAGCTGCTCTATAACTACTTGCTGGCGTTTGGCGGCGCGGGGCGGACCCTGCTCAACTGCCCGCCGTGCTTTAGCGAGTATGCGTTCTTTGCGTCGCTGTGCCAGACCGAGGTGCGCGACGTGTGGCGCGACCCGGCGACCTTTGAGCTCGACCAGGCGGCGGTGCTTGCGGCGGCTCCCGAGTGCAATCTGGCGATCGTGACCTCGCCCAACAATCCCACGGGTGACGTGGCGCCGCTCGACTTTGTTGCGGCTCTGTGCGATGCCTGCCCCGGCATGGTGATGGTCGACGAGGCCTACGTGGAGTTTGCCGATGATTCGTTTGGCGCGGCCACCACGGCGCAGGGGCTTATCGCCGAGCATCCCAACCTGGCGATTCTGCATACGCTGTCCAAGGCGTTCGGCGCCGCCGGCACGCGTCTGGGCTATGTGATCGCGGCGCCCGAGGTCATCGATGTGTTTGCGGCGATTCGCCAGATCTACTCGGTTAACGTGCTGAGCCAGGCCGCCGCGCTTGTCTGCGTGCGTGCCCGTGATGCCTACGCACCTGTGGTGGCGCAGGTCGCATCCGAGCGTGAGCGCGAGCTGGCCGCTCTGCGCGTGATGGCTGCCGAGGGCTTGCCCGTGGAGGCGTGGCCGAGCGCGGCGAACTTTGTGCTCGTGCGCACGCCGCATGCCACGCGCGTGCGCGAGCGCCTGCGCGACGAGTATTCAATTTTGGTGCGCGACTTTAGCTACGCGCCGGGGCTCGCGGACTGCCTGCGCATTACCGTGGGCACCCCGCAGGAAAATGACGAGGTGCTGGCAGCGTTTGCCACGCTGGTGAAGGAGGAGATGTAGATGGACCGCTATGCCGAGGTGACCCGCAAGACGGGCGAGACCGACATTGTCGTAAAGCTCGACCTGGACGGAAGCGGCGTGTGCGATATCTCGACCGGCGTGCCGTTTTTCGACCACATGCTCAACGCTTTTGGCCGCCATGGTCTGTTCGATCTGACGGTGCACGCGGTGGGCGACGTCGAGGTCGATGCGCATCACACCGTCGAGGACACAGGTATTGTGCTGGGCGAGGCGTTTTGCCGGGCGCTGGGCGACAAGGCGGGCATTACGCGCTTTGCCGACGCGGCGATCGCCATGGACGAGACGCTCGTGATGGCTGCTGTTGATATTTCGGGCCGCGGGCAGGCCTACTGCGAGCTGCCCGTGCCGACCGAGCGCGTGGGCAGCTTCGATACCGAGCTGGCCGTCGAGTTCTTCTACGCCTTTGCGCGCGATGCCAAGCTCACGCTGCACGTGCGCGAGCTGGTGGGCGGCAACTCGCATCACATTATCGAGGCCGCCTTTAAGGCCGTGGGCCGCACGATGCGCCGCGCCTGCGAGCTGGACCCCCGCGTGCAGGGCATTCCCAGCACCAAGGGCTCGCTGTAACCGCCACAAAGGCAAAAACCACCACGAAAGTGCCTGTCCCCTTTGTGGTGGTTTTGGATGATGGGAAGAGGAGGGTCGCGTGGGCGAACCGAAGATCGTGGTGGTCGACTACCACAAGGGCAACTTGTCGAGCGTCGTGCGCGGGCTTGCGCGCGCCGGTGCCGCCGCCTGCACGTCGGACGATTCGGAGCAGATCCGCAATGCCGACGGCCTGGTCATCCCGGGCGTGGGCGCGTTCTATGACGCGATCGCCTTTATGCGCCAGAGCGGCGAGGCGGACGCGGTGCTCGATGCCGTCGCCGCCGGAACTCCGCTGCTCGGCGTCTGCCTGGGTCTTCAACTGTTTTTTGAGCGCGGCAACGAGGGCGTGCCTGCGGACGAGGGCGCGGTCGCCGACGGCAACACCTCCGAGCAGGCTGGCGGTCCCTGGGTCGATGGCCTGGGTATTATGCGCGGCTCGTGCACACGCTTGGAGTCGAGCCGCCTGAAGGTGCCGCACGTGGGCTGGGACCAGGTGCACATGACGCCCGCCGGCGCGGCCGATCCGCTGCTTGCTGGTTTTGCCGAGGGTGCCAACATGTACTTTACCCACAGCTACGCGGTGGCCGACGACGCCGATGCCGCTGATGTGCTGGCGCGCACGCACTATACGCGGAGCTTCCCGTGCATCGTGCGTCATGGCAACGTGTGGGGCTGCCAGTTCCATCCCGAGAAATCCTCCGCGCTGGGTCAGCGCATCCTTAAGAACTTCGTGAGCATCGTCGAGGGGGCCGGCCGATGATTCTGTTTCCCGCAATCGATCTGATCGGCGGCAAAGTCGTGCGCCTGGAGCGTGGCGACCGCAGCCGCTGCAAGGTATATTCCGACGACCCCGTGGCCGTTGCTCGCTCGTTTGCCGAGCAGGGCGCAAGCTGGGTGCACGTCGTCGACCTGTCCGCTGCCTTTGGCGAGGACGAGGACACATGCGCTGCCAACTCGGCGGCGATTAAGGCCATCTGCGGCGTCGACGGTCTGTCCGTGGACGTGGGCGGCGGCGTCCGCTCGCTCGCGCGCATCGACGAGCTGGCCGGCTATGGTGCTCGCCGTATCGCGCTGGGCACCGTACTGGTGACCGAGCCGGGTTTTGCCGAGGTGGCGGCCCAAGGCTTTGGCGAGCTGTTGGTGGCAGATATCGCCGCACGCGACGGCCAGGTCAAGGTGAATGGCTGGCGTGACGGCGCGGGCGTGGCGCTCGACGACGCCGTGGCGCAGCTTTCCGAGCTGGGTTTTAAGCATCTGGTGTATACCGACATTGCGCGCGATGGCATGCAGACGGGCATCGATGTGGCGGCGTATCGCCATGTGGCCGAGGTCGCGGGCTTTCCCGTCGTGGCATCGGGCGGCATCTCGACGCTCGACGATATCCGCGCGCTGGCCGCAGTGGGTGAGGGCGCGATTGAAGGTGCTATTACCGGTCGCGCGCTCTACGAGGGCAACTTTACGCTGGTACAGGCGCTGGCCGCCGCCCGAGGGGAGGAGTAGCCCATGCTTACCAAACGTGTGATTCCCTGCCTGGACGTCAAGGACGGTCGTGTGGTCAAGGGCGTCAACTTTGTGAGCTTGCGCGATGCGGGCGATCCGGTGGAGCTGGCGCGCGCCTACGACCGCGAGGGTGCGGACGAGGTCGTCTTCCTGGACATTACCGCCACGAGCGACAACCGCGCGACGACCATCGAGATGGCGGCGCATGCGGCCGAGGAGCTCGCTATTCCTTATACCGTGGGCGGCGGTTTTCGCGACCTGGCGGGCATGCGCACCATGGTTGCAGCCGGTGCCGACAAGGTGTCGCTCAACTCTGCCGCCGTGCGCGACCCGTCGCTGATTAGCCAGGCTGCCGCGGCGTTTGGTAGCCAGGCCGTGGTCGTGGCGATCGATGCCAAGCGCGTCGGTTTGCCCGGCGCATCTGGTGCCGACAAGTGGGAGGTCTTCACGGCGGGCGGCCGCAACGCCACGGGCATCGACGCGGTGGCGTGGGCCGAGGAGGCGGCTCGTCGCGGCGCCGGCGAGATCCTGCTCACCAGTATGGACCGCGACGGCACCAAGGCCGGATTTGACCTGGCGCTCACCCGCGCCGTGGCGCGCGCGGTGCCGATTCCGGTGATTGCGAGCGGCGGTGTGGGCGCGCTCGAGCATTTTGCCGAGGGCGTGATCGAGGGCGAGGCCGATGCCGTGCTGGCGGCGAGCGTCTTTCACTTTGGGACGTTCAGCATTCGCGAAGTCAAAGAGTATATGGCCAGCCAAGGCATTCCTGTGAGGCTGGACTTCTAATGCTGCGGCTTGCCCAGGCACCCGACCTTTCGGCTCCAACCCTCCTCGCGTACTTAAGTACGCGTCGTCGGGCTTGTCGCTCGTAATCTCGGGCACCTGGACAACCCTCGCCGACCTGCGAAGTTTGAATTTGGGAAGAGAAATGGAAGAGATAACCGATCCTTCAAAGCTTACATACGACGCCAAGGGGCTGATTCCTTGTGTTGTTCAGCAGTATGACACCGGCGAGGTGCTTATGGTTGCCTGGATGAACGAGGAGTCGGTGGGGTTGACGCTCAAGACCGGCACCACGTGGTTTTGGAGCCGTAGCCGCCAGGAGCTCTGGAACAAGGGCGCGACGAGCGGCAATATGCAAGCGGTCAAGGAGCTCTGGGCCGACTGCGATAGCGATACGCTGCTGGTCAAGGTCGACTCGCCGGGTCCGGCCTGCCACACCGGCAACCGTACCTGCTTCTTTAAGAAACTCGCGTAGGACGGGCGCTCGACTAGGCGCTTGGCCAACCAGAAAGGATTGAACTATGGGTGTGCGCACTGCGAATGTTCAGGATGGAAATATCGGTGAGACGCTGACGGGGTTGGCCGAGGTGATTCATGGGCGTCGCGACGCATCGCCGCAGGAGAGCTATACCGCTCGTCTGCTGACCGACGTCGAGGATGAGCTACTCAAGAAGCTTGCCGAGGAGGCGAGCGAGGTCATCATGGCCTGCAAGGACAACGACCATGATCACATTCGCTACGAGGCCGGCGACCTGGTCTACCACCTGCTCGTGACGCTCGAGCGCTACGGCATCACCCTCGACGAGTTGGCCGGCGAACTCAACGCCCGCCGCCACTAGTCGTTTGGGACAGTCTTTGTTGGTGTAACGGGGTCATGGAAGTTGCGGTGAAATAGGGACTGTTTAAG
>URWZ01000094.1 GCA_900551625.1 uncultured Collinsella sp. | reverse complement strand
AAGCTGCGACAGGCAGGTGGCGAGCTTACCCGAGCCAGGACCCGGCGCGGTGACCACGACGAGCGGACGGGTGGTCTCGACAAACTCGTTCTTGCCATAGCCGTCGTCGGACACGATCAGGTCGACGTCGTGCGGATAGCCCTCGATGGGATAGTGCAACTTGGCGAGAATGCCGAGCGCGTTCAGGCGATTGCGGAACACATCGGCGGCGGGCTGGCCGGCGTACTGGGTGATGACCACGGAGCCCACATAGAACCCCAGCCCCCGGAACACGTCGATGAGCCGCAGCACGTCCTGATCGTAGCCGATGCCCAGATCACCACGGGTCTTGTTCTTTTCGATGTCTCCGGCACAGATGGCGATGACGATCTCCACGTCGTCCCGGATGGTCTCCAGCATCCGGATCTTACTGTCCGGCTGGAAGCCCGGCAGCACACGGGAGGCGTGGTAGTCATCAAAGAGCTTGCCGCCGAACTCCAGATACAGCTTGCCGCCGAACTGGCTCATGCGCTGGCGGATGTGCTCGGCCTGCAGGGCCAGATACTTTTCGTTGTCAAATCCGATCTTCACCGTAATATCCCCCTTTTTACATAACCATATCATTATACACCGCTGCGCCCTCCGGGAAAAGCCTTTTCGGAGATTTCCCTTTTAGGATTTCTTCCGATTTTTGCGGCGGAATTTTGGTAAAACCCGCCGTTGCTTTTTTCCCGGCGGCGGGGTATACTAAACGATACACCCCATGAAGGAGGAACCCCACCATGCGTTTTCAGGTGATGTGGAAAAAGACCCACCTGCCGCCGGAGGCCTACCGGCCGTTCTTCGAGACGGACAGCATCGACGAGGCCAAGGACTTCGCCATGCGGCTGGCCTTCGACGAGACCAATCACGTCTACGTGCAGGATACCCGGCGGAATGAGATCGTCCGGGATTTCGACGCCCCGGTGTACCGGGACTGACCGCAGCCCCCCTATCCGTCCGTTTGCCCCGTTCTCTCCGTGAGAACGGGGCTTTTCATCTGTGTTTAAGTTTGGTATAATAGAATAATTACAGGGACTTCTAAAAACACAAAAGGAGACTTTTTATGATGGATATACGGAGAGCAGCTGCACTGCTGCTGGCGCTGGTAATGATCGCTGCGCTGACGGTGGGCTGCGGCAAAAAGCAGAGTGACACCCCCACGGATACACCCGCTGCCGGTGCGGACGGCCGGACTCCCGCCCAGCAGCCGGCGAAGCTGGTGTGCTACAACGGGTCGGTGACGCTGCGGTTCGTGCGGGAGGAGGATACGTGGTACTGGGGTGACGATCGGGATTTCCCGCTGGAGCAGTCCATTGTGACGGAGCTGCTGGCCACGGTGCAGGGCTACGCCGCCCTGTCACCGCTCCCCCATACCGACGATCTGTCCCAGTTCGGGCTTTCGGACACCAAGCGCTACATCAGTTTGACGGACACCGAGGGCAATACCCGCACCTACTGGCTGGGGACGCAGACCGACGAGGGACAGTACATCCAGCCGGAGGACGAGACGGATGCCGTGTATCTCTCCCCCGCCGGGGTGGACGGGACGCTGAGCATGGGCATTTATGACATGGCCCGGCTGCCCAAGCTGCCTCAGCTGACGGCGGACAACGTCAGCGCTCTGACCATCACCGCCGCAGACGGCAAGAGCCTGAGCCTGACGGCGTCGGAGGGCGTATGGCTGCGGAGCGGGCAGGACGTGACCCAATGGAGCGGAACGCTGACGGAGGCACTGGGACAGCTGACGCTGCTGCGGTGCATCGACTATCGGCCCAGCACCGGGGTGGCGGAGCTGTGCGGGCTGACGGAGCCGGCGGTGACGCTGACGGTCACTTACCGGGCTATTGCCGGAGAGACGGAGCTGACGCTGCGGGTGGGCGCCCAGCGGGACGGAGGGTATTATGCCACGGTGAATGATGACGACACCATTTATCTGCTGCCTGCGGCCCCGGCGGAGGCGCTGGCGGCACTGGCGGCCAACGGTTTGAACGGATAAGCTTATTTCAGCCCCTCCCGCCGGGAGGGGCTGCCTGACAGGAGAAACGGACACAAGGAAAGGAAGTGATCCCATGCGGATACTGGTGGTGGAGGACGAGGCCGGACAGATCATCGGCGGCTGCGATGCCTTCCGGATGGGGGAGCTGGCCCTGCTGGACGTGCTGTGGGTGGCGGAGTCCCGCCGGGGCACCGGCCTGGGGGCCTGCCTCCTGGCCCAGCTGGAGCAGGACGCCGCCCGCCAGGGTGCGAAGCGCCTGGAGCTGAACACCTTTGGATTCCAGGCCCCCGGCTTCTATGAAAAGCTGGGCTACCGCCGCTTCGGCGCAGTGGAGCCCGCCGTGGGGGAGTACGGCCACTACTTTTACGTAAAAGAGCTCTAACAGGACGCAGATAAGCCGGATGGGCGCGGTCAAACGACCGCGCCCATCCGGCTTATGATGTAGAAATGGAGGAAGGAAGTAGAAATCAGAATCAGAAGTCGACCTCAGTGCCGTAGTAGATGCAGGTAAACAGCTTGGCCATGGTGGCGGGATCGATGGGGCGGGGGTTGGAGCCGGTGCAGGCGTCGCCCACCGCGTTGGCGGCGATGGCATCCAGCTTCTCCTTGAACTCGTCTTCAATAATGCCGAAGTCCTTCAGGGTGTTGGGGATGCCCATGGCATCGTTCATGGAGCGGATCTTGGCGCGGGCATAGGGGCTGCGCTTGAGTTTGACAATGAGCGCGCCGGCGGGCACCAGGTCGCCCGTGTAGACGGGACGGCCCTCGAGCAGGGCCTTCGAGTCCTTCTTGGGCTGCTTGTGAGTGATCTGCTTGTAAGAGACACCGTCGCAGCTGGTGTCGTTGACCGGCAGCTCGGGCAACTCAAAGCCAACCTGTACGCCGGACTCGTTGAGGAAGCGCACGATGGCGCGCAGCTGGCTCTCGTAGCCGCTGCAACGGCAGAGGTTGCCGGCGAGCTGGCGCGAGAGCTCCTCGCGCGTGGCGACGAGGCTTGGGTCCTCCTTGGCGGCGCGGGCGAGCGCCAGCACGTTCATGATAAGGCCGGGGGCGCAAAAACCGCACTGCTCGGCGCCTTCGGTAGCCATCGCACGGGCGAGCGCCTCGGACTCGGCCTTGAGGCCCTCGAGAGTGGTGATGGAGCGGCCCTCGACGCGCGCAGCCGGAACCGAGCAGCTCAGCACCGGGTCGCCGTCAAGCCACACCGTGCACAGACCGCAGTTGGTGGTCTCGCAGGCGCAGCGCACCGACGCGCAGCCCTGCTCGCGCAGCAGCGCAAAGAGCATGGTATCGGGGGCAATCTGAACCTTGACCTTGCGGCCGTTGAGTGTAAAGGAAAGATCGATGAGTTTGGCAGCCATTAGCGCACCTCGCTAGAATCGACGCCGGGCACGCGGCGGCAGGAATACTCGTCCGTGGCAAACTTAGGCACTTGCACGGTCTCGAGCTCGTGGGCAAGCGCGGCCGAGAGCTCGATGCCGGCGGCGCGGCGCACGGCCTGAATCGCCAGCGGGGCCGAGATGCGACGGCGGTAGTCGGCCGAGCCCCACAGATTGGTGCCATAGCTCAGGGCACGCACGGATGCGGCAAGGGCGCGCAGCTCGTCCTCGGAAGGCTGCTCGACGGTAAGGCCACATGCCTCACCCTGCAGCAGGGTCGCGCGCAGCGGGCGGGCGCCCACGGTGACATGCCAGCTGTTGTCCCACCAGGCGGCGGTGACGTTTAAGGAGGGGAAGTCGGTGGCGGCCTTGCGCACGGCCTCGTAGCTTGCGCGATAGTCGTGCTTAACGACCACGACGTACTCGATCACGTCGCGCACGTAGCCCATGTCCACGAACTCGGCGAGCGGCACGCGGCCGGCGCCCGTCAGCTCAACGTACGAGTCGAGCGCCAAAAAGGCCGAGAGCACGTCCGAGAAACCAAAGCGACCGTAGATGCTGCCGCCCACCGTGGCGGTATTGCGCAGCTGCACGCCCACGATGTCGTGGACGGCGAACTCAAAGACATTATTGACAAGCGCGTTGAGCTCGGCATGACGCTCGAGCTGGTGCAGGGTACACATGGCACCGATGCGAAACTCGGTCTCGGTCTCCTCGATCTGATCGAGTCCGCAGACCGAAAGGTCAATCGCCGTCGCCACACGACGCGAACCCAGGCGCATCCAGATGCCGCCGCCCACAATCTTGTTGTTGCGGTTCTTCTGTAAGAGCTCATAGGCTTCGGCCGCGTTTCCAACGCGTACGTAGGTACCGAACTTGAGCACGTTCTCCCCCATCTCTTCACTTGTCCAGTGTTTCTAAGTGTACCAAACGAGGGCGCACGACCCTCACCACCACAGAAAAAGGCTCCCAGCCAAGATGACTGGGAGCCTTCTGCGATGCCATGTCGAGCGAAGATTTAGCAGACGCCCTGGGCGAGCATGGCGTCGGCGACCTTCAGGAAGCCGGCGATGTTGGCGCCCATGACAAAGTTGCCCTCCTGGCCGTACTCCTTGGCGGTGTCGTCCACGTTGTGGAACATGCCGCGCATGAGCTGCTCGAGCTTGCCGTCGACCTCCTCGAAGGTCCAGGACAGGTGCTCGGCATTCTGGCTCATCTCCAGGCCGGACACGAGCACGCCGCCGGCGTTGGCAGCCTTACCGGGCATAAAGGCGACGCCGTTCTCCTGGAAGTAGGTCGTGGCCTCGATGGTCGTGGGCATGTTCGCGCCCTCGCCGACCACCTTGCAGCCGTTGGCGACGAGCGCCTGGGCGTCCTCGAGCAGCAGCGTGTTCTCGCGAGCGCAGGGCAGCGCGATGTCGCAGGGCAGCTGCCAAACGCCACGGCCGTCGCCCTCGTGCCACACGGCGTTGGGCTTCTCGTCAACGTACATAGCGAGCGTAACGCCCTTGTCGTGGCCGGAGCGCTTCTTGTTGTAGACGTGCTCGAGCACGGTGTAATCGATGCCGTCGGGATCCTCGACCCAGCCGTGAGTATCGGAGCAGGCCAGCACCTTGCCGCCGAGCTGGGAGACCTTCTGGACGGCGTAGATGGCGACGTTACCGGAGCCGTGAACGACGACGTTCTTGCCCTCGAAGGAGTCGCCGCGGCTCTTGAGGTACTCGTCCACAAAGTAGGCCAGGCCGTAGCCGGTGGCCTCGGTACGGGCGAGCGAGCCGCCAAAGGAGAGGCCCTTGCCGGTGAGGACGCCGGTCCACTCATTGGTCAGACGCTTGTACTGACCAAACAGGTAGGCAACCTCGCGGCCGCCAACGCCCAGGTCGCCGGCGGGAACGTCGGTGTTGGGGCCAATATGGCGATAGAGCTCGGTCATGAAGGACTGGCAGAAGTGCATGATCTCGTTGTTTGACTTGCCCTTGGGGTCGAAGTCGGAGCCGCCCTTGCCGCCGCCCATGGGAAGGGTGGTCAAGCTGTTCTTGAGGATCTGCTCCAGGCCAAGGAACTTGAGCATACCCAGGGTGACCGTCGGGTTAAAGCGCAGGCCGCCCTTGTAGGGTCCAATGGCAGAGTTGAACTCGACGCGATAGCCGCGGTTGACCTGAACCTTGCCCTGGTCGTCGACCCAGGGAACACGGAACATGACGATGCGCTCGGGCTCGACGAGGCGCTCCAGCAGGGCGGCCTCCTCGTACTCGGGATGGGCGTCGAGCGCCGGCTGGATGGTGCCGAGGATCTCGGTCGCGGCCTGGATGAACTCAGGCTGCTCGGGATAGCGGGCCTTGAGCTCTTCGAGAACTTTCTGCGTGTAGCTCATGCTTCCTCCAATGACGGGAAACGAAAATGTTGGTCGCGGCACCCCATGCGCCGCGAGCTTTATCGTGTATGGATAATATCGCACTGTTGCGGCAAAGTTTCGCATAAGCCGACGAGCGGATGTTTCGTTTTGATTACGATGCAGGTAGAAGCGTTTTTGAGTGCCTGACATGCAAAACCCGTGTTTCAAACCTGTTTCGTCCACGTGTTCCAAACCACCACATTGGGGACAGGCACCTTTGTGGTGGTGCTGGTGGTTAGAGGACGAGTTGATGGTAGTCGGCGGGGGTTATACGGCCTTCGGTGGCGGCACGGAAGGCGGCGAGGGCATCGCCCGAGAACGGCATGGCCCAGCACAGGCCGCAACCTGCGGTAATGGAGCCGGGCAGCGGCATGATGCGCCCGGGCACACCGGCGGCAAGACACAGCTGTTCGCATTCCATCACATCGAAAGTGCTGTCGAACGACACGATAATCTTGCGTTCGTGGTCGAGAGCGCCACCCGACGGGCCTTCGCGGTGTGCCTCACGATACGCCTCGGCGGCCGCTTCCTCTTCCGCGGTATGTCCACAGCCACCGCAACCGCAGGTACAGGGTTCGGACCCGTCGCAAGTGCAAGACTCTCCCGTGTCGGGACAAATATCGTGAGACATGACAACTCCAATCGTCTAGGCGAGTAACTCGGCCGCCGCAAACTCCTCGGGTGTATTGACGTTTTCGAAGCAGAGCGTCGAGCCCGCGTCCTAATGCATTTCTTTTTTGTGTCATGGTTCTTCGTTTTTAAGTTAATTGTTGCGACTAATCAGTTCTTTGGC
>URWZ01000093.1 GCA_900551625.1 uncultured Collinsella sp. | reverse complement strand
TCGGCGGCATGACCAGAAGGTCAATGCCGCCTCGCTTCAAGGCACCTTGCTCGCTCTGGCGGGTTTTCGCTGATGTTTTTCTACCTGCGTCGTTGCCAGAGCTGGCACTTGAAGTTATGCAGAAAAACCACCACAAAGGGGACAGGCACCTTTGTGGTGGTTTTTGATTGTTTCGCCGCGAAAAAAGCACCCTGACGCTAGAACCACCACGAAGGTGCCTGTCCCCTTTGTGGTGGTTCTGGGTTGGACAAGTTACTCGCTGTAGCGCGTGGCTATGGCAGCTCGCACCATGCCGGTGCTCATGAGGTAGGTCACCAGGAAGTAGCCGCCGTAGGCCGCCAGGAAGATTGCACAGGTGAGGCCCACGGTGCCGCCGATGCTCATATTTCCGAAAATGCTCACCAGCTCGATGATCACCTTAAGTGCCACAAAGGAGTGCGCCAGGCCCACTGCCAGCGGGAACAGGAAGAATACCGCTTGCTGCGCCATCACCGAATGACGAATCTGGCGGTCCTCACAGCCGATCTGTGCCAGCACACGATAGCTGCGGCTGCCGTCGGCCACGTTGGAGAGTTGCTGGATCGACAGAATCGCCGCGCATGCAACGACCAATACAAAGCCGATGTAGATGGCTAGGTAGCTAATAAGACCGTTCATTTGCGCTGCTTGCGCGTACATCTCGGAGCGTGTGATGAAGGTTCCCCACGACCCCGGCTCCTTGCCGTCAACGAGCAGATTGTCGAGCACAGTGTATTTAATACTCTCGTCTGCCTCGGTCGTATCCATCCCCTGTTTGTAGTTAACGAGCAGGCTACTGGAATACGGCTGCAGATTAAGTTGGGACAACAGCTCGTCGGCAACGACGACGGTACCCGGATTACTGCCCATCGCCGAGTTGGCGATGGCCGCCGCATCTTCGTCCGACTTATCGGTTGCGGGCTTGAGCGTATGCCCGCCCAAGGTAAGGGCATGGCCGCCAGCCATATACTTGGTGTACAGGTCGACCAGCTCGCCGCCCATATCACACGTGAGCAGATACTGGTCGTGACCGATGTGCACCGGCTCCTCGCCCATCATCTGACGCAGTTTGTTGTACTGGCTCGCCGGCGTCACAAACAGACCCATCGCATCGGCATTGCTACCCCCGAACGCCTTGGGAAGCTTTTCGCCCATGTCCTTGCACATCTCACTTGGGGTCACCGAAGGATCCGAACCGCCAAACGGGTAACTCAGATACGAATCGATCTGCACATGCTCACCGGCAACATCGGCGATATTGACCTTCTTGCCGGTCTCGTCGTTGTTGTCCGCCGACTTGCCCTTACGATCGCCGTGCCATGGATCGCCGTGCCATGCGGAGTACAAATCGACCGTACTATCGGCCAGCACCATTCGATCGGCCTCAGACGGATTGAAAGACTCTTTGTAGTAGTCGAGCGTATCGGGCGTGTAATAGACATACGTCTGTGACACGTCAACAGGGTTATAGCGCTCCAGGTTTTCGTTCATCACATTGGCAATCGACATACCGCACGTCACCGAGGTGATGGCCAAAAACAGGAGCATCGCGATGACGCCCATCGAAAAGCACACCGTGTTGACCTTGGCCGCAAGCTGGCGCACGGTAAACATGTTGAGGCCGCGCCAATACACGCCGCGCAGGCTCTGCAGCAGCTTGATGAGCATGCCCGAGAGTCCCCAGAACAGGGCAAAGGTGCCCACGGTAACCATAGCGGTCGTAATGCCAAACTGGTTCATGGCCTCTTGCAGCTTGCTGTCCGTCGCGGTTAGCGGGAACCCATCACGTAGCAGACGGTAATAGGCCACGCCCACCAGCACCACGCCCACGGCAAAGATGGCAATCGCAATCCAGGGGTTGCGCGTCTTGATGCTCTCGTTGCGACGCTCGGCACCCATAAGCTCGATGAGTTTGGTACGACGCACGGCGCGAAGGTTCAGCAGTAGCGTGAGCACAAACATTACGAGCATGCAGGCAAGAGTCAGATTGAACGCATGCACCGAGAAAAAGAAGTGGAAATTGGCAATCTGTGTCTTAAAAAGCGAGGCCGTAAAGAACGTCATGAGCTGGGAGAGTCCCACACCCAGCACAATGCCGGCGACAAAGGCCACGACCGAGACGATCACGGTCTCGAGCGCCATGATCGTGGCGACGCGCCCGCGCCCCATGCCGAGCACCTGGTACAGGCCAAACTCCTTCTTGCGGCGTTTCATGATGAAGTTATTGGCATACACCATCAAAAAGGCCATGACACCGGCCAAAAAGTACGTCAGGTCGCCGAGCATGCTGCCCATAACCTGCGCCAAGCCCTCTTCATCGATTCCGGCGATGTCGACCTGCATCGAGATGGTGTTAAAGGCATAGAAGACCGTGACGCCCAGGGTGAGCGTCAAAAGGTAGACGAGGTAGTCGCGGCCGGCGCGGCGGACGTTGCCCCAAGCGAGTTTACAGAGCATCGGAGCCCTCACCGCCCATCATGGCAACGACCTCCATAATGCGGTCGAAGAACTCTCGGCGGTCGGTGTCGCCGCGGCGCAGCTCGGTGAAGATCTTGCCGTCGCGAATAAACAGCACACGGCTCGTGTAACTGGCGGCAAAGCTGTCGTGCGTGACCATGAGCACGGTGGCACGTAGGCGGCGGTTAAGGGCCTCTAGGCTCTCGAGCAGCAGGCGAGCGCTCTTGGAATCGAGGGCGCCGGTGGGCTCGTCGGCCATAATCATGGTGGGGTCGGTGACGAGCGCGCGAGCCGCGGCGACGCGCTGCTGCTGGCCGCCGGACATTTGGTAGGGATACTTGTCGAGCACCTGACTGATGGAAAGGCGCGCTGCCACATCCTGCACGCGGGTCGAGATCTCTGCCGAGTTTGTGCGGGCGATGGTGAGCGGCAGGGCGATGTTCTCGCGTGCCGTGAGCGTATCGAGCAGGTTGGAGTCCTGGAAGATAAAGCCGAGCTCCTCGCGGCGGAACTGCGAAAGCTTAGCCTGCTTCATGCGTGTTACGTCCTGCCCGTTGATGCGGATCGTGCCGCTCGTGGCGCTATCGATGGTCGACACGCAGTTGAGCAACGTCGACTTGCCCGAGCCCGAAGCGCCCATGATGCCGACGAATTCGCCGCGGTTGACGGTAAAGCTGACGTCGTTGAGCGCGCGGGTCACGTTGCCCAGCGCTCCGTATACCTTTTCGAGATGAGCGACCTCCAGTACCGGGGTCGCCATGTGCGTGGTTTGCATACCGAGTCCTTTCTTGCAATTAGTCTACGGCATCTATAGTCGCAAGAAGACGAGTCGGCTACCATCGATATGGCTTACGCTTGCCTTACCGTTGTGTAAGGTAGGGGTAGCTAGCCTGCCACGTGATGATATTGAGAGAGGACTCCTGTTGAAGACTGTTCATGTTGCCGCTGGGATCATTCGCAAGGAAGGATCCGATGAGCTGCTTGCCGTGCAGCGCGGCTATGGCGACATGCAGGGACTTTGGGAGTTCCCCGGTGGCAAGCTCATGCGCGGCGAGACGCCCGAGGACGCTGTACGCCGCGAGCTCATGGAAGAGCTACGGGTCAAAGTCACCAACCTGCGCGATTTTTACACCGTTGAGTACGACTACCCCGATTTCCATCTCTCCATGGAGTGCTACTACTGCTCGCTCGCCGATGAATCCGATGAGCCGCAGAAGCACGACCGCCAACTCGATATCCGCTGGATTCCGCGCACCTCGCTTGCCACGGTGGAATGGATGCCCGCCGACAAGGGGCTCATTGATGCCCTGATTGAGCTGAAGGAGGACCGGCTTGAGGCCAACGCCGCCAACCGCACCGAGTCCACCACAGCCGACGAGCCCGTTACCAAACCCAAGCGCAAAGCCAAGCGCCACAGCAAAAAGCGTCCCAAGCCCGGTCTGCTCGACGGCATCGATACCTCGGACCTCTCCGCTGACGAGCGCGAACTGGTCCGCCGTCGCGCCGCCATCAAAAAGTCCATGAAGGGCAACAAACGCGCCAACACCAAGCCCGAGCTGCTCGTTCGCCAGCGCCTACGGGCCGCGGGCCTTACGGGCTATCGTTTGGAATGGAAGGTTCCCGGCAAGCCCGACATCGCCTTCCCCGGCCGCAAGATCGCCATCTTTGTCAACGGTTGCTTTTGGCATCGCTGCCCTAAGTGCAATCCGAGCCAGCCAAAGCGCAATGTTGAGTTTTGGGAGGCAAAGTTCCGTCGCAACGTCGAGCGCGACCGCGCTGCCGTGGCGGCACTCACTCAAATGGGCTGGACGCCCATAACCATCTGGGAATGCGAACTCAAAAAAGACCGCATCGACGCCACGATGGAAAAGGTCATCGAGCAGGTGCGCGCCGCAGAACCGCAGCGCTAACAGCGAGCATTCACACGCTCCGCACGTCCGCGCCACATCCACGTCACAAACCTTAGAAAGCCCTTAAGCTCAAAACCTTTCAAGAGTGTTACTCGATGGCTTTGACCTGCAGTTTCATCGTAACATCAAACCAGGTTAAGCCTTTCTTTAGCGCTTCTTTACAGCAGCCGCGGCATAATACTGCCAACGCACGGGACCTAGCAGCATACCCCGAGCGCAATCTATTGGTGGACATCGAGGAGGCCGCACAAGCATGCATTCTTCCAATGACGCAGCACAGCAGCCATCCCTAAAACATGCAAACCTTTTCTCCTTCCCCCCGACACAGAGAAACAGCCTCCTCGACTCCCCCACCACAAAAGCCAAACGGTCAACCGTCCAGAGCCACAACTTGCGAGCATCGTTCGAAAAGCTCCAAGCATCCCTAGACAAGGCGTTCCCTGAACAGGCAAGAGCAATCTAAGCCCATCGCGCTTTATACTGATGCCATGCGAAACATGGATCACATAGAATTGCACCGCGGAGGACGCGAGGAAGCGTTTCCCGAGACCGCCGAAGACTGGCCCTATATTGCCGAACGCGCAGAATTCGCTCGCTATCCGGGCAATTCCGTCCCCTGGCACTGGCATTCCGAAGTCGAGCTTTTCTACATGGAGCAGGGAGCGATTGACTATCGAACGCGCGCGGCTCATGAACACGTGCGCTTTGAGGAAGGGTCCGCCGGCTTTATCAACGGCGGCGTTTTGCACAGCACGCTGCAATCACCCAATTCGACACCAGCCATTCAAATGTTGCATATCTTTCAGCCGTCGATGCTCGGCGATCCCGCGGGACGCCTTCAAAAGCGCTATATCAATCCTTTGCTGCAATGTCGAGGCGTCGATGTGCTCAAATGGTCGCCCACCAACCCCGACGATATGCCCTTTATCGATTTGCTAAAGAGTTCCTTTAACCACGACCTTCAACGGCTGCAGAACGAGATGGCGCTTCGGAATAGCTTGTCAGAGCTCTGGATTCAGATTTACGCCAAGGCCGAACCGCTCTTTTCCTCCGACAACGCCTCTTGGATGACCAACCGCGACGTACAGTTCAAGGCAATCCTGGACTATATCCGCGCAAACTATGCAGCCGCTATAGATGTGCCCCAGATGGCATCTGCAGCCGGCGTAAGCGAAAGAGAGTGTTACCGCATTATCGAAGCTTGCGCAGGAACGACCCCGGCGGCATATCTGCGCGCATACCGCGTAAACCGTGCTTGCGAACTTTTGGCACACACCACGCGAACGGTCCAGACAGTCGCGCGCCAATGCGGCTTTGCGACAGCAAGCCATCTTGGCCAGGTATTTAAAGAACAAATGGGGTGCACTCCTTCGAGCTATCGAGCAGCGAGGCAGAATCTCGATAGCACCAGGCAGAAATCCCGCTAGCCTTTCTTCTGTCACCGCATCAAACTTGCAGGCAAACAACAGAGAGGAGCAACCATATGAAGCACTTTGACCATATCGTATTTGACGTTGATGGGACATTGGCAGATACAGAAGAAAGCGTTCTATCATCGCTTGTCCAGATTGTCCAAGAAGAGACCGGCAAAACGCTCCCCCGACACGAGCTTGAATTTGCCCTCGGCATACCCGGCAAGGATGCCCTTGAGAAACTTGGAATCTACTCGCAGGCAACGTTGAATCGCTGGTGCCAAGTTGCTGCCAGCTTTAAAAGCACCATCAGCGTGTTTCCAGGCTTGCTTGAAGTCATCGCAACACTCGCCAACAACGGCTGCAAACTTGGCATCGTCTCCTCACGTGCGCGCGACGAATACACAGACGAAATTGCACCCCTTGGCTTCGATAAGTTTTTTGAACACATCATCCTTGTCGAAGACACAACCGAACATAAACCCGCACCCGCTCCCATGCTCGAATATCTCCGGCGTACGGGCGCGAATCCTGGCAACGTCGTCTACGTTGGCGACACCGTCTACGACGAACAATGCGCAACTTCGGCAGGGGTCAGTTTTGCCAGAGCAGCATGGGGATCACACCAAGATATCCCAAACGCCGCCTACAACCTCAAAACCCCCAACGACCTGCTAACCCTAACAACCAAGTAACCCCCGCGCCCCACCCTTTCAGCCCCAACACCACAAGGGCGATTGAGCAGGACGGTTTGGGCGGGTCCCGTACTTAGTTTCCAAAATCATTCCGCAGCGCGAAGGCCCCCGTTGTCAAC
>URWZ01000092.1 GCA_900551625.1 uncultured Collinsella sp. | reverse complement strand
CGACACGCATAAAAAGCCTCCCATTTCTCATGTCCAAGAAATGGGAGGCAGTTCACGTAGTGCGCAGCGGGGGTTCTTTCATGTCCGAGGACGTCCGCGAAGGTCAGCCCTCAGATCCTGCGGTGAGAGACCTAGGCCTCGTTGTACACCGTCTTGAGCTTCAGCAGGTGAGCATAGCGGTCCATAGCGGCCTGCTCGTTCTCCTTGAAGAGCTCCTCGGCGCGCTCGGGGAAGGAACGCGTCAGCGAAGCGTAACGGGCCTCGTTCATCAGGAACTCCTGATAACCGCCCGCGGGCTCCTTGGAATCGAGCGAGAACTTCTTGCCGGCAGCAGCCTCGGGGTTGAAGCGGAAGAGGTTCCAGTAACCGCACTCGACAGCCTTCTTCATCTCGGCCTGGCAGTTCTGCATGCCGCCCTTCTTGATGGAGTGCATCTCGCAGGGGCTGTAGCCGATGATGAGGGACGGGCCGTCGTAGGCCTCGGCCTCGTGAATGGCCTTGAGGGTCTGAGCCGGGTTGGCGCCCATGGCGACCTGCGCCACGTAGACGTAGCCATAGCTCATGGCAATCTCGGCCAGAGACTTCTTCTTGGTCACCTTACCGGCAGCGGCGAACTGAGCGACCTGGCCCAGGTTCGAGGCCTTAGAGGCCTGACCACCGGTGTTGGAGTAAACCTCGGTGTCGAAGACGAAGACGTTGACGTTGTGGCCGGAAGCCAGGACGTGGTCCAGGCCACCGAAGCCGATGTCGTAGGCCCAGCCGTCGCCGCCGAAGATCCAGAAGGACTTCTTGGTGAGGTAAGCCTTGTCGGCGAGAATCGCCTTGGAAGCGTCGCAGCCGCACTTCTCGAGCTCGGCAACGTAGGCAGCGGCAGCGGTCTTGGAGGCCTCGGCGTCGTTGACGGAGTCGATCCAAGCCTGGCCGGCAGCCTTGAGCTCATCGGACGGACCATCGGCAGCGATGATGTCCTGGGTAGCGGCGATCAGCTTCTTCTGGACGGCCTCGTAACCGACGGCCATGCCCAGACCGTGCTCGGCATTGTCCTCGAACAGGGAGTTGTTCCACGCCGGGCCGTGACCGTCCTTGTCCTTGCAGTAAGGAGCGGTGGCAGCGGGGTTGCCCCAAATGGAGGAGCAGCCGGTGGCGTTGGAGATGAACATGCGGTCGCCGGCGACCTGGGTCACCAGACGTGCATAGGCGGTCTCGGCGCAGCCGGCGCAGGAGCCGGAGAACTCCAGGTAGGGCTGCTTAAACTGGCTGCCCTTGACGTTGGCCGCGATGAGCTCCTTCTTCTCGGAGACGTTCTCGACCATGTAGTCCCAAACGGGCTGCTGGTCCATCTCCTGCTCGGTGGGAACCATCTCGAGGGCGCCCTTGGGGCAGACCTTGACGCAGTTGGTGCAGCCCATGCAGTCGAGCGGGGACACGGCCATGGTGAACTTCATGCCCTTGGCCTTGGGGCCCATGGCGTCGAGCGTGCGGGTAGCCTCGGGCGCGGCGGCAGCCTCGTCCTCGGTCATCGCGAACGGACGGATGGTGGCATGCGGGCACACATAGGCGCACTGGTTGCACTGGATGCACTTGGTCTCGTCCCAGTGGGGAACGACCACGGCGACGCCGCGCTTCTCGTATGCGGAGGCGCCCAGCTCAAACTGGCCGTCGGCGCAACCGACGAAGGCGGAAACGGGCAGGCTGTCGCCATCCATGCGATCGATGGGCTCGAGCAGGTTCTTGACCTGCTGGGCGATGGCGGACTTGGTCTCCTCGGAGAGCTCGACGGGGGCGGCATCCTCGGCGGTTGCCCAGTCGGCCGGAACCTCGAACTTACGGAAGGCGGTAGCGCCGGCATCGATGGCCTTATGGTTGGCGTCGACGATGGCCTGGCCCTTCTTCATGTAGGACTTGGTAGCCGCGTCCTTCATGTACTGCAGGGCGTCCTCAGCGGGCAGGACCTTGGCCAGCGCGAAGAAGGCGGACTGGAGCACCGTGTTGGTGCGCTTGCCCATGCCGACCTTGGCGGCCAGGTCGATAGCGTCGATCAGGTAGACGTTGACGTTGTTGTTCGCGATGTAGCGCTTGGCCACGGCGGGCATGTGCTCGGCGAACTCCTCGTCGCTCCACTGGCAGTTGACCAGGAAGGTGCCGCCCGGCTTGACGTCGCGGACCATCTTGAAGCCCTTAACGATGTAGCTGGGGTTGTGGCAGGCGACAAAGTCGGCCTTGGTCACGTAGTACGGCGAGCGGATCGGGGAATCACCAAAGCGCAGGTGCGAGACGGTGACGCCGCCGGTCTTCTTGGAGTCGTACTGGAAGTAGGCCTGGAC
This sequence comes from uncultured Collinsella sp., assembly GCA_900551625.1. Taxonomy (GTDB): domain Bacteria; phylum Actinomycetota; class Coriobacteriia; order Coriobacteriales; family Coriobacteriaceae; genus Collinsella. Next base: position 4,314 of record URWZ01000092.1, on the reverse strand, counting down.
GTACTTGTCGGTGTGGTCGCCGATGATCTTGATCGAGTTCTTGTTGGCGCCGACGGTACCGTCGCCACCCAGACCCCAGAACTTGCACTCGATGGTGCCGGGGGCTGCGGTGTTGGGCGCATCCTCGGCCTCGGGCAGGCTCAGGTTGGTCACGTCATCGACGATGCCGATGGTGAACTCGCGCTTGGGCTCGTCCTTCTTAAGCTCCTCGAAGACAGCGAACGCGGACGCGGGAGGCGTGTCCTTGCTGCCCAGGCCGTAACGGCCGCCGACGACCTTGATGCCCGTCTTGCCGGCCTCGTAGAGAGCGGAGACGACGTCCTGGTAGAGCGGCTCGCCGATGGAACCCGGCTCCTTGGTGCGGTCCATGACGGCGATCTTTTTGACGGTCTCGGGGAGAACGTCGACAAAGTGCTTGATGGAGAACGGACGGAACAGGCGAACCTTGACCAGGCCGACCTTCTCGCCGTGAGCGTTGAGGTAGTCGATGACTTCCTCGAGCACGTCGCAGAAGGAGCCCATGCACACGACGACGCGATCAGCATCGGGAGCGCCGTAGTAGTTGAACAGGCCGTAATCGGTGCCGAGCTTCTCGTTGATCTTCTTCATGTAGCCCTCGACGACGGCGGGAAGCTCGTCGTAGACCTTGTTGCAGGCCTCGCGGTTCTGGAAGAAGATGTCGCCGTTCTCGTGGCTACCGCGGGTATGCGGGTGCTCAGGGTTGAGCGCGTGATCGCGGAAAGCCTGGACGGCGTCCATGTCGCACATCTCGGCCAGATCCTTGTAGTCCCACATGGCGACCTTCTGGATCTCGTGGCTGGTGCGGAAGCCGTCGAAGAAGTTAAGGAACGGGGTCTTACCCTCGATGGCGGCAAGGTGAGCCACCGGCGAGAGGTCCATGACCTCCTGGACGTTGCCCTCGGCGAGCATGGCGAAACCGGTCTGGCGGCAGGCCATGACGTCGGAGTGATCACCGAAGATGTTCAGGGCGTGCGAAGCGACGCAACGCGCGGAGACGTGAAAGACGCCCGGGAGCTGCTCGCCCGCGATCTTGTACATGTTCGGGATCATCAGGAGCAGGCCCTGAGAAGCCGTGTAGGTGGTGGTCAGAGCACCGGCGCCCAGCGAACCGTGAACGGTACCGGCTGCACCTGCCTCGGACTCCATCTCGACGACCTTGACCGGGGTGCCGAAGATGTTCTTGCGACCCTGGGCCGCCCACTGGTCGACATGGTCGGCCATCGGGCTGGACGGCGTAATGGGATAAATTCCCGCTACCTCGGTGTACGCATACGAAACATATGCGGCCGCCTCGTTGCCGTCCATAGACTTAAACTTACGCGCCATATACCCCTCTCCTCTCATATAGGTATACAGGCCCCGGCGATCGCCGGGATGTTGGCGTGATGGGATTTTCGCTGTTGCTTCCAATCATCTGGCAGGCGAACTCAGCAGCAGGTACATGGCGTGGAGAGAAGGCATGCCGAGGCGAGGAGGGCTGCACGCGCTCCACAGGCCCAGCTACCCGTCTTGCACATGACCGAGCGCCGCAAAGGCCGCATGCCGGATGCTCCCGGGCACGCCCCGGCGATGGGAAGCGCCCGCAACGGAAATCCGCATGCGGGTTTATTGTACCCCGCCGTCAAGTGTAATTTCGGCAAATATAGGTGGCCGGTAAAGGTTTACCTCGGGTGACTATTGTGCGCCCGGCACCGACGGGCACAGTCCCCTGGAACCCCACAGCAGTTGCGGTGAAATAGGGAGTGTTTTTGCTGTTAACGGCCTTAATCAGTCCCTATTTCACCGCAACTCATTGAGGGGATGAGTTAGAGGGCGCCGAGGAGGATGGCGTAGGTGGTGGATTCGCCGAGTTTGAGCTCGTCGCCGGGGTTGAGCTGAGCGGAGCGGCCAGGCTCTACTTGAATACACACGCTCGTGGCCCCGTTTACCACCACGGTGCCGTTCGTGGACGACAGGTCCTCGACAAACCATGTGCCAGAATCGTCGCACCAGATATGGGCATGGCGGGCCGAGACGTCATCGCCGACGTCGGTGATGTCGCCCTCCCCCGTTGCCAGCGCGCCGATCTCGACGCCTTCCTCACTCGGCTGAATCCAGCGCGGGGCGCTCACCACATAGCCGTTTTGCACGCGCAGCAGTCCCAGCGGATGCGCCGGCGCGACCTCGTGCTCGCCCGCAACCGAAGATGTGCTCAGCGAGCGCGGCGTCGACGTGGCGCCGCCACAGGTCGCATGAGCGTAGTCGATGGCATAGGTCACCGACGAACGTACATCTGCCGAGCAACCCACGGCGACAAACAGCACCAGGATGGCCTCGGCGCGCTCGGCGGGCATGAGTTCAGCCGCCTGCGACAGGCGCTCGAGCGCATTGCGATAGAGATTCGTGTCCTGGTGGCATTCCTCGAGTGCCCGCACCATGGGCTCGCCAGCGGGGCCGCACACCATATTGGTCACGGCCGCGGCGTCCATGGGATTGCGACGGCGCAGGGCCAGCTGCGACATAATGCGCGCGGCCGAGGTGCCGTAATCGGCAAAATAACGTTCCTGTAGCGTGCCGACCGGCGCGCGCACGATAAAGCGCGAAACCCAGGAGCGATCGGCGGCACGGCTCTGCGGACTACGGCCGTCGGCGAGCGGGCGGCTCGAGAGCACCAGGCCGCACAGTTCGATATGGCTCAGGTGCGCGGCGCGCTTAAAGATGTCAAACATTGCCCCGCACGGGGTGAGCTCAGCTTGAGAAGCCATGGCTTAGCCCTCCTTGGTCGCAGAGATCGTGTCGGATACTTCGGCCGGCCCGCCAAAGGCGCGGGCAGCCGCGGCTCCGCCGGCAAGCGGCGTCGCCATGGGAATTTTCGCACGTCGTGCTGACACGACGGGAAGCTCAAAGGCAAACCCCATCGCCAGCAAAAACCACGTGAGCGCATAGGTTGCAATTATGGCGGCCACCAGGCCACCCGCCACGGCATGCTGGGAAAACACGGCGCATGCGAGTGCGGCCAGCGCCGGAACCTCGCAGGCGGAAAGGGCCAACACGCCCTGCAGGAATCCCGCACGGCGGTCGCGCGCCAAGGCCCCGGCAGCGATGCCCACCATGCCCGGCGATGCCAACGCCAGCGCGGCGATAATGGCCGGCAGCTTCCCGGACCACATAAGCGGTCCCACGACGAGCGTCACATGGGCGCCCGACGCCAACAGCGCCGCTGATACCACGACCACGGTCCAAAGCACGCCGCATACCGCCGTCGCACCAACCATCGCCGCACGCCGGACTGTGTGCCCCGATACCTCCATCGGGCACGGCATGAGCGGCTCGGCGCGAAGCGAGCGGGCGACATTTTGCGCATAGTGGTCGCAAAATGCCGAGAGCGCCGCCTCCGCCGCAGCCGGCTCGGGACGATCTTCCTGATGGCAGGACAGGCAGGCCATCACCACATCGAACAGCTGAGCGTCGACAAACGCCAGCGCATCGCGCAGGTCCTCGGAATTTGGATCGAGCCCCAGCTGCTGAGCCTGTTCGGCCGCGGCAAGTGCCACATCGGGCTCGCGTCGCAGCAGTTGCGTCAAGTCGCAGCCGGGCGCGTGGGCGCCGACGGGATAATCGGGCAGCGTATCCATCTTGAGGCGATAAGGGCTGGCGATATCGCGCGTCTTTTTGCGCGAGCCCGAAGTACCCGATGCACCCGGCGCTACTTCGTACGGCGCGACACCGGCAATGAGCTCGTAGACCGTGCTCGCTGCAGCATATACATCGATTGCCGGCGACATGCGGAGCGTGCGTAAGTCGGGAATGTCATCGGTGAGCATCTCGGGCGGGGCGTAGGCAACCGTCGCACGGCGCAGCGTGGCATAGCGCTCCGTAAACGACGCCTTGCCGCCGGTACCGGCCACCGCAGAGGCGGGCTCGAGCGCCAGCGACGAGCCAAAATCGATCAAGCACAGGTCGAAGGTGCCCTCGGCAAGCTGTCGATCGAGCGGCAGACGCGCCGTGCGCACCATGATATTAGCGGGCGAGATATCGCGGTGGACAAAACCCTCGCCCACCAAGCTCATGCGGCAGAGCAGATCGAACAGGTCGCGACCCAGGCGCGCCGCCACGAGCGGTGACAGGCGGCCGTCGTCGTCCACGGCAAGGCGCGGGCGCAGGCGAGCGAGCGTCTCGCCCTCGACCCACTCCATGACGATCACGGGCACGCCGTCGACCTCGCCCCACCCGTATAAGCGGGGAAAGCCCTTAAGGCCCGAAAGCTGTCTCTTATACACATCTCCGAGCCCACGAGACGCTACGCTATCTCGT
>URWZ01000091.1 GCA_900551625.1 uncultured Collinsella sp. | reverse complement strand
GATCTACACACTGCATATCGTCGGCAGCGTCAGATGTGTATAAGAGACAGCACGACTCGCCTGCGTGAAGGATGCGAGCGACCACCTTGTCCTCGGCAATCCAGATAGGGGCATCCTCGTAGCCCGCGAGCAGCCCCAGTACGGAAAGCGCCATGTCGGGACGGCCGCCGGTAGCGCAGGTCGCAACCACTTCGGCACCCGGCCAGCGACGGCGGACGGAATTGAACGCCAGCGCCAGATCGGTATAGTCCTTGTATGGGTCGTGACGCTCTACCTCAAAGGTCTCGGCGGCATCGACCAACGCACGGCCGGCGTCGCTCACCGTGTCGGCATCTCCCACATATACATCGCAGCCCAGCCCTGCGCCCAGCAGCGCGTCGAGCCCGCGATCCACAGCGACGACGTGGTCGCACTCCCCTGCTAGCCTACGCAACAGATCCGCGCTCGCAACCACGGGCGAGCCGCAAACCACTAATACCTTGCAAGCCACAGCTCTCGCCTAGCCCTCAAACGAAAGCACGCGGGCCAGATCAAGGTCCTCATAGCTATCGATAAAGATCTCGCAGTTGTCACGAACCTCGTCGCGCTCCATGCGACCGAGCGGGTCATAAATACCCACGCGCTTAAAGCCGGCGGTGCCAGAGCTCTTAAGGCCAAAGACAGCGTCCTCAAACACCCATGCACGCTCAAACTTATGCCCGTGACGCTCCTCTAGGCGTCGCAGCGCCATCTCGTATACGTCGGGGAACTGCTTGGAGCGTCCCGCCTCGCCCGTCGTGGTAACAAACTCCAAATAAGCGTCGAGCCCGGCACCAGCGAGCGCGGACTGAACCAGCTCGGCCGGCGTGGACGTGGCAACGCACATGGCAATACCGGCCTCCTGCGCCTGATTCAAAAATGCAAGCAGACCCTCGCGCGGCGGCACCTTGGAGTAGCCATCGATCAGGATGTCGCTCAGCTCACGGTAGAGTTCCTCGCCATTTTCGCCAATGCCCCAGGTGTCGTGGTAGGCCTGGCACTCGTCCTCGAGCGACAGGTGCTCAAACTGGGCAAAATCGTCGACCGTCACGTCAATGCCGTGGCGGTGCAATAACTCTGGCTGGGCATAGGCCCAAACGGGGGTGCTATTAACCAGCGTACCGTCGCAATCGAAAATAAAAGCAACACTTGAGGCGGCGATGTGGTCCATAAACGAGCCTTTCGATGTCAAAGGGTAAACAACCTGCTAAAAACGTTTTACCAAACGTCAACCCAACTATCTTGAAAACCTAATTGGTAAAACTGTCAAGAGTTTTACCATCGCAATTCTGCCAGTGGTATAAACATGGCGCTTACCGATTAAACGCACCCGCAAATCCTCTTTCGTTCATAAAAGTAACGTACAGGTGTTATCGTAGTTTTTGCCGAAAGTTCCACCGAGCACGCGAGGTGGAACGAATCATAGAGCTATCGCCGTCCCTTCGATTCGTGCAGCCTTGGACCTTTCGCATCTAGTCACCAAGGCAACACGCTGCCGCGTCATGATGGGATCAAACGTGAGCGATACAAAGCTAAAGCCAGCAACCAAAAAGCCTGCTACCCGTAAAGCCGCCCCGCACGCACCGGAGCTCACCAAAGACGATGTCTACCTGTTTGGCATCGGTACGTGGGAGCGCAGCTGGGAAAAGATGGGCGCGCACCTCGATACACAGAACCGTACGCGCGGCTGGCGTTTTTGCGTTTGGGCGCCCGACGTAAAGAGCGTCCATGTCATTGGCGAATTTAACGACTGGGACGAGCAAGCCAACCCGCTGGTGCCCATGCATACGAGCGCCATTTGGGAAGGCTTTATTCCTGGCGCCGAGCAGGGCCAGCTCTATAAATACCTCATCGAGACCAACGAGGGCGAAAAGCTCTACAAAGCCGATCCGTATGCCTTTAAGGCCGAGTGCCCTCCGGGAACGGCGAGCGTGCTGTGGACCCTCGATGGCTACAAGTGGAACGACACCGCATGGCTCAAGCGCCGCGCCAGCCATAACCACATGTCGCAGCCCCTTAACATCTACGAGGTACATATTGGCTCGTGGAAGCGCCACGGCGACGCGCCGCAAGGCGAGCCCGACGAGTACGGCAACTATCCCGGCCCCATGGATCCCTTCCCCGCGCAGCGCGGTGAGTTTTATACCTACGACGACCTGTCGGTGGAGCTCGTGGACTACGTGCGCGACATGGGCTATACGCATATCGAGGTCATGCCGCTTATGGAGCATCCCTTCGATGGCTCCTGGGGCTACCAGACGACCGGCTACTACGCTGCCACGTCGCGCTACGGCAACCCGCAGCAGCTCATGCACTTTATCGATGCGTGCCACGAGGCGGGCATCGGCGTGATCATGGACTGGGTACCCGGCGGTTTTTGCGCCGACTCCCACGGCCTTGCCACCTTTAACGGCCACATGCTGTTTGAGCACGAGATTCACCCCAACTGGGGCACGCACAAGTTCGACTTCGCCCGCGGCGAGGTCCGCTCCTTCCTGGTCTCCAACGTGCTGTACTGGCTCGAGAACTTCCACGTGGACGGCATTCGCATGGACGGCGTGTCCAGCATGCTGTACCTCAACTTTGGCATCGACGATCCCGGCCAAAAGAAGTTCAACAAGTACGGTACCGAGGAGGACTTGGACGCCAGCGCGTTTATCCGTCAGGTCAACTGCGCCGTGGAAGCGCACTACCCCGACGTGATGATGATGGCCGAAGAGTCCACCGCGTGGCCGCTCGTGACCTATCCGCCGCAGGACGGCGGCCTGGGCTTCCACTACAAGTGGGACATGGGTTGGATGAACGACACCCTGCACTACATGCAGACCGATTTTCCGTGGCGCCCCGGCAACCACGGGCTGCTCACGTTCTCCATCATGTACGCCTTTACCGAGAACTTCATTTGCCCGCTGAGCCACGACGAGGTCGTGCACGGCAAGTGCTCGCTCATCGGCCGCATGCCGGGCGACTGGTGGCGCCAGTTTGCCGGCCTGCGCACGCTGGCCTTCTACCAGATGACACACCCCGGTGCCAAGCTCAACTTTATGGGCAACGAGATCGGCCAGTTTATTGAATGGCGCTACTACGAGTCCATCCAGTGGTTCTTGACCGAGGAGTACGAGACCCACCGTCATCATCAGGCGTTTATCAAGGCGCTCAACCACCTGTACACCGCCGAGCCCGCCCTGTACGAGCGCGGCTACACCGATGACGGCTTTACCTGGATCGATGCGGACAACTCCAAGCAGTCCATCGTGAGCTTTGTGCGCCAGGGCGAGGACATCGACGACGACCTGGTGATCCTGATCAACTTTGACCCGGCGAGCTACGAGAGCTTCCGCGTGGGCGTGCCGCGCGAGGGTGACTGGGAGGTCATCTTTGACTCCGACCGTCCCGAGTTTGGAGGCAGCGGCTATGCCGGAGAGGAACCCTACACCTGTTCGAGCGAGCCCTATCCCTGGAACGGGCAGATGGACTCCATCGAGATCAAGGTGCCCGGCCTGGCAGGCGTGGTGCTTAAGCGCCGCGGCCCCAGCAGCTATAAGCCGCCCGTGGTTGAGGAGCCCAAGAAGGCGACGCGCAAGCGCACGTCCTCGGTGAAGCCCAAGCCCGCAGCTGCCAAGAAGGCTCCAGCTAAGGCGAAGGCTGCCAAGTCTGCCACCAAGGCTTCGGCCAAGGCTAAGGCTGCCGCAAAGCCCGCTGCTAAGGCTACCGCGGCCAAGAAGCCGGCTGCCAAAAAAGCCGTTACCAAGGCCAAGTCTGCTTCTGTTAAGTCATCACCTAAGGATGCGTAACAAAAGCGTTACAGCTGTAATTACCCGCCCCGCGGGGGCGTAGGATACAAGTCATAACCGTTCCGGGAGAAACATCCCCGGGGGAAAGGAACGTATGAATAAGATCTTCGACAACAAGCAGGAGTTTACCGAGCTCTATCGCGATGCCGTCATGAGCATCAGCGGCAAGAGCGTCGAGGCTGCCAGCGATCTGGACCGCTTTAACGCCCTGGCCAAGCTCGTGGCCGAGAAGGCACGCACCGTTGCCACCAAGAGCGACGCCCGCGTCACCGCCGAGGGCAAGAAGCGCGTGTACTACTTCTCGATCGAGTTTTTGATCGGCCGCCTGCTTGACAACTACCTGCTCAACTTTGGCGTGCGCGACATGGTCGCCGAGGCGCTCGACGACATGGGCTTCGACCTGTCCGTCATCGAGAACCAGGAGCCCGATCCGGCTCTGGGCAACGGTGGCCTGGGCCGTCTGGCCGCATGCTTCCTGGATTCCATGGCAGCCGAGGGCATTGCCGGCTACGGCAACGGCATGCGCTACCGCTACGGCCTGTTTAAGCAGGAAATCGTCAACGGCAGCCAGGTCGAGGCCACCGACGAATGGCTCACCCACGGCTATCCCTGGGAGGTCCGCCGTCAGGACAAGGCCGTGACCATTAAGTTTGGTGGTCACGTCGAGGGCTTTGAGGAGAACGGCCGCACGTTCTACCGCACGGTGGACACGCAGGACATCCTGGCTGTCCCCTACGACATCCCCGTTGTGGGCTATGCCGGTGAGACCGTCAACAAGCTGCGCGTCTGGGCCGCAGAGCCGGTCGAGGAGCACTTTGACCTGGAGGCCTTCAACCGCGGCGACTACGCCCTGGCCGACGCCGAGCGCGCCGAGGCCGAGGCCATCAGCGCCATCCTCTACCCCAACGACGCCGGCGAGCACGGCCGTCTGCTGCGCCTGAAGCAGGAGTACCTGTTTGTTTCGGCCGGCATCTACAGCCTGCTCGACACCTTTGAGAAGGAGCACGGCGAGAACTGGGAGCTGCTGCCGCAGTTTGTGGCCATCCATACCAACGATACCCACCCCGCCATGTGCGGCCCCGAGCTCATGCGTATCCTGATCGACGAGAAGAAGCTCGAGTGGGACGACGCCTGGAACATCGTGACGCAGGTCGTGAGCTACACCAACCACACCATCCTGCCCGAGGCTCTGGAGAAGTGGCCCATCGGCACGTTCTCCAAGCTCCTCCCCCGCGTGTACCAGATCATCGACGAGATCAGCCGTCGTTGGCACGAGTCGTTCGACACCACGCAGGAGGGCTGGCAGGAGCGCCTGCGCCAGACCGCTATCCTGTGGGACGGCGAGATTCGCATGGCCAACCTGTCTGTGATCTGCAGCCACAGCGTCAACGGCGTGGCCAAGATCCACTCCGACATCATCAAGAACATCGTGCTCAAGGACTTCTATGCCCTGACGCCCGAAAAGTTCAACAACAAGACCAACGGCATCTCGCACCGTCGCTTCTTTGCCGAGGCCAACCCCACCTACGCCAAGCTCGTGACCGAGGCCATTGGCGATGGCTGGCTGAAGGACGCCTTTGAGCTGGAGAAACTCAAGGAGTTTAAGGACGACACCGAGTTCCTGAAGGCCGTTGGTGCCTCCAAGCGTGCCAACAAGGAGCGCCTGGCCGCCTACGTTAAGGCCGAGACCGGTCTGGTCATCGACCCCAACACCGTCTTCGATGTTCAGGTGAAGCGCTTCCACGCCTACAAGCGCCAGCTCATGAACATCATGAAGGTGATGGACATCTACAACCGTCGCATCGCGGATCCCAACTTCCACGTGACGCCGACGACCTTCATCTTTAGCGGCAAGGCTGCCTCGAGCTACACCTTCGCCAAAGAGACCATCCGCCTCATTAACTCCGTGGCCGACGTCATCAACAACGACCCGCGCGTCAACGAGGTCATGAAGGTCTGCTTTATCCCCAACTTCCGCGTGAGCAACGCCCAGCTCATCTACCCTGCCGCCGAGATCTCGGAGCAGATCTCCACGGCCGGCAAGGAGGCCTCGGGCACGTCCAACATGAAGCTCATGATGAACGGCGCCATTACGCTGGGCACCCTCGACGGCGCCAACATCGAGATCGCCGACCTGGCCGGCCGCGAGAACGAGGCTATCTTTGGCCTGACCGCTCCCGAGGTCGAGCAGCTCTGGGCATCGAACAGCTACTTTGCCTGGGATACGCTCAACAACGATCGCGAGCGTCTGGGCCGCGTGATGGACGAGCTCAAGGACAACACGTTTGCCGGTCTTTCGGGCAACTTCGAGAGCATCTACAACGAGCTCATGAACAACAACGACCCCGACCTAGTCATGGCAGACTTCCGCAGCTATGTTGACGCCTGGGAGAAGCTCACGAACAGCTACGGCGACCAAGAGACCTGGAACCGCAAGGCGCTGCTCAACACCGCCTCCTCGGGCTGGTTCTCAAGCGACCGCACCATTCGCGAGTACCGCGACGAGATCTGGCACGCGTAAAGGCGCGCGAGCTCCCCTATGCCAGCACGGCATTACTCGACGGGCGTGACGTTGCGCCGCGCCCGTCGCTAATGGGTTTAGGAACATCGATGACAGAAGGAGAAATCGATGAGTAAGAAAGAATGCATCGCGATGCTCCTCGCAGGAGGACAGGGCAGCCGATTGGGGGCACTCACCCAAAAGATCGCCAAGCCGGCGGTTAGCTTTGGTGGCAAGTTCCGCATTATCGACTTTTCGCTGTCCAACTGCTCCAACTCGGGCATCGACACAGTGGGCGTTCCTGTCTCTTATACACATCTGACGCTGCCGACGATATGCAGT
>URWZ01000090.1 GCA_900551625.1 uncultured Collinsella sp. | reverse complement strand
GTCGCACACATTAATAGTCGCTGTTACCGGAATATTCGAGCCCAAGAAATAACCCGTAATAGTCGACTTGCCCAGCTTGTTCAACGTATTCTGACTAATAGCAGGCCATTGGACGGAATAGCTGCCACGAGAACCATTCCACATCGTTGCTTCTATGGTATACGGCATATGAATTTGCGCGCCAACGAGCGTACTTACCGAAGTCGTAGATGGCATCTGCAGCGCACGAACGTTGACGTTAATAGAGGCACGATGGGCACTGCCCAACGAGATTGGTATAGACGGAGATCCAGGTTTACTTCGGCTATACATGATAGAGCCTCCGAGGGTAAAGGAACCCTCCTGCGCGACCATGGAATCCAGGATTGTATCCCAAGTAACGCCACCCTTAACTGTAGACCCGTCGGTGAAAGTCACCTCAACGGAATATGGAAGGGAGCCGGCACTCGAGCCCGTTGTAGGACGGATGCCAACTGGCGTATCAATGGGTGCAACTTGAGCGATAGAGGCAACCTCTTTAACGACGACCGTCGCCTTAACCTCTAGACCAGCAAGAGAAGAAACACCGCAGTCCCCGATAGTACCGGCAACTTCATAAGTGCCAGCCGTCTGGAATCGAGAGGCGTCAGCATTGTCCCATTTCACAGGGTAGTTATACCAGTACTCGCCATCCGGTCGAGTCACCTTAAGGTGCACGTCAGAGTCAAGGGGCGATTCATCACCAACAACACGTTCGTACGTCAACGAGTCCAGGTCAAAATAATCTTTGGCATCCTTCACTGCAACCGTACAAGTAACTTCGCGCCGGTCAAGCCCATCGAGCCTGCCCTTAACAACAAAAGTACCTGGTTGAGCGTACGAATCGGGATTGACGGAATCCCAATTGATATGAACTGGCTGCGATTCATTTTGATCGAAAGTAACCATTGCCTGGTACGGAAGAGACGGCGACATCCCTACTGCCGTCATGCATTCAAATTCGGTTTGAACAGACTTGATTTCACGGACATTTACCGTGCAACTCACCAAAGTTGAACGCGAGTATGTCAAATGTCCCTCAACGACAAATGAGCCAGGTTTTTGATAGTCTACCTCGGAGACCTCATCCCACTCAACATCGCAGGAACAGCCCGAGTTGTCGGAATAGGATATATAGGCAGTCGAAGGAAGAGACGGCGCGACGCCGGGCGACGTAGTCACGCTTTGTGTGTAATTCGAAGACCTGGGAACAAAAACCTTGAGCGTTCCGGCAACGGAATAGGGCTCACTAAGCGAATAACCCATGTTACCGATGTAGATATACGAAATGGAGCCCTGGATCGGCACCTCCGATTCATCGGAAGCAGTCTTGATAGTGTTCCTTGAGGCTTCGTCCCAATTGACCATGCCGGTAGCTTTAGTTCCATTTGTCAGCGTCAGATTGACTGAGGTGCCGTACTCTTCGCCAACATAGCCCTGTCCCACATATTTTTTTACAACTGGCGTACTATCGACGGACGCAATCTTCAAATCTTCGTTCGTGCTCACGGGTTCGACTGCATTAACTGCAGCCGGATCCGCCGGGGCTTCGATGATCACACGCTGCTTGACCGTCTGGGTGGCGCCGTCGACGGTACCCTCAAACTCATACGAGCCGGCAGGTAGCTGCGCCAAGGTTGCCGGAGCATCGGCGCCATTCAGCTTCCAGGTAACGTTTTCCTGCTTAGTGGCGCCGCTCTCGTAGGTCGCCGCCACGGTTTGAGGTAGCGTGGCGTCGGAGCCCTCGGCAACATGCAGGTCGGTCAGTCCGCAAGCGAGGTGATCTTGTCGACCGCCTGATCTTCCGAGGTTGCCTGGCCGGTGTCCGCAGATGCGGCAGTCGCACCCGTCGCATCGCTTTGCTCGGCAACGACTTGGGTGGTATCACCCTGAATCATCTCGGCGAACGCCTGCGACGGCACCGAGCCGACCGTCATCGTCAGAGCCAGACCCGCGGTAATAGCCGCGTTGACATGCCTTCTGTTCATGTTTCCTCCCGACACGCTCAACGGACCAAACAGCACAGGTCCGATTGGCAAGTTAAGTTGAGCGTATGCTTCGTAGGAGGAAAATGCAATATGCCACAGGTTAAGCGGCATAAATGATTTCGTAAACGGGCACCCAAATTAGCTGCTTTTGAGTTGCGGTGATATACGGACCGTTTGAGGCTTCTGGCTTGTAAAACAGTCCGTATTTCACCGCAACTACTGAGGGGATGGGCTAGCGCAGCAAACCCGCTACTTCGCCGGCTAGGGTGATGGTGCCGGCTGCTACGAAGGGCTCGCCCGCGGCATCGAGGGCTGCGAGGGCCTCGGAAACGCTGGGGTATACGCCCGCGAGCTTATCGGCATCAACGAGGGCAGCGAGCTCATCAGCCGGCAGGGCGCGGTCGGAATCGGTCTGCGTCACGACCACACGGGGGAAGGCCGGAACAAGCACGTCGACGATGCCCGCCACGTCCTTATCAGCCAATGCGGCGCACAGCAGCGTGGGGCGATTCTCTACACACGGATCGATCTCGTCCAGTGCGCTCACAAAGTTCTCGCAGCTCTGGGGGTTATGGCAGGCGTCGATCAGTTTGAGCGGATCGGTTCCCAGCACATCAAAGCGACCCGGCGTGGGGCAACCCATAAGCGAAGCGTCGAGCGCCTCATGGTCGAGCTCACGACCCAGATAGCCCTCGCACAGCATAATCGCGCACGCGGCATTCTGCGGCTGATAGGCCGGCTTGACCATGCTCGACGTATAGATCGCACGCGGCGTGGTGCAGCTAAACTCCACCGTATCGCCCACGTGTGCCGGAAGTTTGGTCGTCGTATGGCTCACCACGAGCGGTACTACGCCGCACTCACGGCAACGGGCATCCATCACACACTGAACACTCGCCTCATGCGTGCCCTCACCCAAAACAACCAAGCGCCCAGGCTTAATAACCGCAGCCTTCTCCCCCGCAATGGCCTCAAGCGTGTCGCCAAGGACCTTCGTATGGTCGAGTCCAATGCCCGTAATGGCGACGGCGACGGGATCGGTCGCACTCGTAGCATCCCAGCGTCCGCCCATGCCAACCTCAAGCACGGCAACGTCCACGCAAGCCTCGGCAAACATAGTCAAACCGGCCACGGACAAAAGATCGAAGGGCGTAATAGCACGGAGCTCCTCGCCCGCCGCCTCACGACGCGCATTGAGACGACGGCCCGCCTCATACGCCGCAGAGACACCATGGGCAAAGACCTCGTCTGAGACGACCTTTCCATCAATCTCCATACGCTCGGGATAACGCACCAGATGAGGCGACGTAAAGAGCGCCGTCTTAAGGCCCTCGCCACGAAGAATGGCAGCCGAGAATCGCGTCGTCGAGGTCTTTCCATTGGTACCGGCTATCTGGACGCAATCATAGAACTCGTCAGGACGACCAAGCTCATCGAGCATCTCGACAACGGTCTCGAGCAGCGGCGTGGAATAACGCGCAATCTTGCCCGTATCAGCCGCAAGCGCAACAGCCTCATCAAAAGAAAGCTCCGGAACCTCAAACGGCACCGAATACAACCCAGAACGCTTTGCCATAGCCAAAGTCCCCTCATCATAAAAAGAGGCCCGTAAGCAACAACGAGCCCCTCCCATTCAAAATATCAGCCAAACACCGCTTTGCAGCAAGATCAAGGCCACAACCCAGTGGCCCTAACCTACCAGATGCAAACAACCACGTAACCGCACTAGGAGCGGCCCGACGCTTTGCTCGATACAAGTTCCGCACGCAAAGGACAGCACTTAATGTGCTGTCCGTCTTGCGCAGGACTGTCCGCAGCGGAGAGCAAAGCATCGGGACGCGCCCCTCAGTAACGCCTACGAGAAGTCAGCAACCTGAGCAGTCAGCGCCGCCAGGATCTCCTTGAGCTCAGCTGCACGGTCCCTCTTCTTCTGCACCACCGCGGGCGCGGCCTTGGCCGCAAAGCCCTCATTGGCGAGCGTCTTCTCGCAGCCGGCGAGCTCCTTCTGGGCCGCGGCAATCTCCTTCTCCAGGCGCACCTTCTCGGCCGAAAGGTCAACCTTGCCCTCGAGCACCACAAAGGCCTCGACGCCGCTGTCGACCACAGCGATGCTCGCGGCCGGCTTCTCAACGTCGGTACCCATGACCAGCGAAGCGGTGTTGGCCAGCGGCTCAATCGTGGAGCGCAGGCTCTCGAGCTTCTCGATATCCTCGGCACCGGCGCGCACGACCACGTCAAGCTCGGCCTTGGGGCTCAAGCGATAACGCGAACGGGTGGCGCGGGCGGCAGACACGACGGCGCGGCACAGCTCAAACGCGCGCTCGGCGTCCTCGTCGACATACTTGGCATAGTCGGCGGGCTCGGGCCACTTGGCGATCATCAGCGCCTCGGCGCGGTCAACGTTGCCCTCGGCATCCAGGTCGAGCACGCTCGCCGGCATGTTGTCCCAGATCTCCTCGGTGACAAACGGCATGAGCGGGTGCATCAGGCGAATGGAGGTATCGAGCACAAAGATCAGGTTGCGCTGCGCCTGCAGACGGCCCTCGCCCTTCAGGCGGGCCTTGGTGACCTCGACGTACCAGTCGCAGACCTCGTTCCAGAAGAACTGCTGCACGCCGCGGGCCATGTCGCCAAAGGTGTACTTCTCGATACCCTCGGTGACCATCTGGACGGCCTTGGCCAGGCGGCTGAACATCCAGGCGTCGGCCGGCGTCTCCACGACGGGCTCGCCGGGCGTGTAGCCCTCCATGTTCATAAGCAGGAAGCGGCTGGCGTTCCAAATCTTGGTCACAAACGACTTGGCCTGCTCGGTGCGCGGACTGTCGATAAGCTTCTTGGTCTTCTTGTCGATGTTCGCGTCGAACTTGACGTCCTGGTTGTTGGTGCAGAGCGTCAGCAGGTTGAAGCGCATGGCGTCGGCGCCGTACATGCCAATGAGGTCCATGGGGTCAACGCCGTTGCCTTTGGACTTGGACATGCGGCTGCCGTCCTTGGCCAGAATCGTCGGGTAAATGACGACGTCCTTAAACGGCACCTCGTCCAGGAAGTACAGCGAGCTCATGACCATGCGGGCGACCCACAGCGCGATGATGTCGCGCGCGGTTACGAGCGCCGTCGTGGGGTGATGGCCCTCGAGCAGCTCCGGCTTTTGCGGCCAGCCCTGCGTGGCAAAGGTCCACAGCTGCGAGCTGAACCAGGTGTCCAGCACGTTCTCGTCCTGATGCACGTGATGGCCGCCGCACTTGGGGCACACGTCGGTGTCCTCGGTAAGGGCGTCCTCCCAGCCGCAGTCCTCGCAGTAGAACACGGGGATGCGGTGGCCCCACCACAGCTGGCGGCTGATGCACCAGTCCTTGAGGTTCTCCATCCAGGTGGTGTAGGTCTGCGTCCAGCGCGCGGGGTGGAAGGTGACCTTGCCGGAGTTGACGGCGTCGAGCGCCGGCCCCTTGAGCTTGTCGACGGCCACGAACCACTGCTCGGACAGCCACGGCTCCAGCGCGGAGTCGCAACGGTAGCAGTGCATGACGGAGTGATCGAGTTCGTCGACGTGATCGAGCAGGCCGTGCTCCTCAAACCACTTGATGACGGCCTCGCGGCACTCGTCGCGGTTCATGCCGGTAAACTCGCCGTAGCCCTCGACGACCACCGCGTGCTCGTCGAAGATGTTGATCTGTGGCAGGTCGTGGGCCTGACCCATGGCGTAATCGTTGGGGTCGTGGGCCGGGGTGACCTTGACAAAGCCGGAACCAAAGTTGGCGTCGACATGCCAATCCTCGAAGATGGGGATCTCACGGTCGACGATGGGGAGTTTGACGGTCTTACCCACAAAGGCGGCCTTCTCGGGGTCCTTCGGGGAAACGGCGACGCCCGTGTCGCCGAGCATGGTCTCGGGGCGCGTGGTGGCGACGACGATGTAATCCTGGCCGTTGACCGGCTCGGTCAGCGGGTAGCGCAGGTGCCACAGGTGGCCCTTCTCGTCCTTGTACTCGGCCTCGTCGTCCGAGATAGCGGTGGTGCAGTTGGGGCACCAGTTGACGATGCGCTTGCCGCGGTAGATCAGGCCGTCGTGGTACCAATCGCAGAACACCTTGCGCACGGCCTGGGCGTAGTCCTCGTCCATGGTGAAGCGCTCGTTATCGAAGTCGACGGAGCAGCCCATACGCTTGATCTGCTCGACGATGATGCCGCCGTACTCGTGGGTCCAATCCCAGCAGGCGTCGACAAACTTGTCGCGGCCGATCTCCAGGCGGCTGATGCCCTCGCTCTTGAGCTTCTTGTCGACCTTGGTCTGCGTGGCGATACCGGCGTGGTCGGTGCCGAGCACCCAGCGCGTGGACTTGCCGCGCATGCGGGCCATACGGATGATGGCGTCCTGGATGGAGTCGTCGGTGGCGTGGCCCATGTGGAGCTTGCCGGTTACGTTGGGAGGCGGAATGGTGACGGTGCAGTCGCCCACGCCCTCACGGCGCTTGTAGTAGCCGCCGTCGAGCCACTTCTGCAGGATCGCCGGCTCGTTGGTCGACGGATCGTAGTTCTTGGGCATTTCTTCCATATATCTCTCCCTGTCCCGCCGGGGAGGAATGTAGGCCCGATTTTCGCTCGGTCAGGTCCTGGGCTCGCTCGAAGACCACATTACGTGGTCTTCGGCTCGTGCGGAATC
>URWZ01000089.1 GCA_900551625.1 uncultured Collinsella sp. | reverse complement strand
GCGGCAGCGTCAGATGTGTATAAGAGACAGGAGGCAAGGTCGCCCTGCGTGTCAAGGAAACGCTGCACGACCTCCGGCATTCCGCCGACAACGGTATAGGTCCTGAAGTTTGCCATCATCGCGTCATGAATGTAATCAGGAACGGGCCTCTCGCTGATACACGCGTCACGTATCGTTTGGCGAGCCCCCTCGCTCACCCCGGTTGCCCAGCAAAACTCCTCAAAATCGAGCGGGAACATCCTAAGCTCGTGGACATACCCCACGGGATAGGACCTGACGCCCTTGAACTGAGTCCCGAGCATTGACCCCGAAAACGCCCAGCGGCACCTCCCGTCCTCAACAAGGAACTTTGCCATCGTCATGATGTCGGGGGCCTCTTGGACCTCATCGATAAACACGAGCGTTTTGCCTGGCGCAATCGACTTTCCCGAAAGAAGCGTCACCCTGCTGATGAAATCATCGGCATTCCGCGCCTCGAGAAGAGCATCTTTTGCCTGGCGATTTTCCATGAGGTTGAGCTCGATGTAGGTTGCATGGCTGGCTTTGCCAAATGCGCGAATCGAATAGCTTTTGCCGATCTGGCGAGAACCCGTAATGAATAAGGCCTTTTGCTCGGCAGACTTCAGCCAACGCTCCAGCTCTGCCGCTATTTTCCTACGCAGCATAGGCTCTCCCCTCAGTGTCATCAAATGAAATGCAAAGTTTTATATGCTTGATTATCGATGAAACGCAGAATTTTTAGAACCTAAAATCGGATGAAATGCAGAGATTTGAAATTATAAGCAAAAGAAGGGGCATCGCCGGCGAATGTGTCAAAGGGGCTGCCCCTTTGTCACATTGCGCTCGACTACTCGTCAACGATCTCGGCAAGCCAGACGTTCAGCGTATCGACCTCGGGGCAGCAGAACTTTGCCGTGCCGGGCTCGTTGCCAGGCACGGTTCCGCCATAGCGCAGGATATCGATATAGGGAAAGCCCACGTGGTAGGCCATAGCGCACATCTTGCCGCGGTCTCGATCGAAGTCGAAGACGTCTCCCGGCTTGTGACCATGGTGACAACGGCACGCACCCAGCTGGTCCACGCAGCTCACGCGGATACGCGGACGCTTGCCACGCGGCGCACCGAGCGGCCCGTTCTCGCCCGCAGGCTTGACGCCGCCCTCGCCGGCGTTACTCATGGTCGATCACATCCAGGCAGGCCTCGATGGGAAGGCCGGCCGACTTGTCTTCTTGGTCGGCATTGCGCTCGATAAGCTCGGCCACCACACGCATGGCGTCGGTCGTCGCACGCTGTAAGCTCCAGCCGGCCATAACGCGACCCACGAGCACCGACGAGAACGTATCGCCCGTGCCCGGGAAATACACCGGGATCAGCTCAAAGGGAATCGTGAAGTACTCTCCCGCCACATGGTCGTAGCCGATGACGGCACTCGCCCCGTCGACCTTCGCGCTCGTAATGACCACCGACTTGGCGCCCAGCGCGAGCATGGCGTCCACGAGCGCACGAGCCTCATCGGCCGTAATCTGCTCGGCCATAGGCGTATCGGTGAGCAGACACGCCTCGGTATAGTTGGGCACCGCGTAGTCGGCGCACTCGACCAGGCTGCGCATAAGGCCGATGGTCGATTCGGGCACGCCGGCGTAGAGCCTGCCGTTGTCGGCCATGATGGGGTCGACGAACACCTTGGTGCCTTTTTGCGAACGGCGGTGGCAAAAGTCCGAGATGATGCGCGCCTCTTCCTCGGTCACGATAAAGCCGGTCGAGATGGCGTCGAATTCAAAGCCGAGCTCCTCCCAGATGGCAAGACTCTGACGCACGTACTCCGTGGTGTCGTGGATGTAAAACTTGGGGTAGTTGAGCGTATCGGAAACGAGGGCCGTCGGCAGGTTGTGGATACGGTAACCCATGTGCGACAGCACCGGCAGCATGGCAGAAAGCGCGACCTTACCGTAGCCGCACATATCGTTGATCAGCAGCAGCTGAGTGTTCTTCATGAGTGTCCCCCTTGGGTCGGGTGCGACGCGACGGCGCCATAGTGCGACTAAGTGTAGCGCAGGGGGCGTTGCAAGCGGGCGCAGGCGCCGAGGAGGGCACATTGTTGCGGAAAGGTTACGGAAATGGGAGGCAAAATCGCGGCGGTAGCGGCACAGTAGCTGCCATCTATTTACTACCATTCCAAAACTATGCCGGATTACTACGATAAACCGTCAGCTTCCAACCACAACGAATTGCACTCCGGAAAAACCGCAGGTAGACAGCTTGTGATTTTACGAAAAACAATGCCGAGGTCTGATATTTCGAATTCATCGTAGTAATCCGGCACAGTTTTGGACAAAGCAACTTCGAAAGGGTGTCACCGCAGCCCAAAATGATTCGTTTTCCTCCGTCTCCCACGGATCACTCAAATGCCAACCGAGGCAGCGCTGCAGATTGAGGACGGACAGCGAAAGCGTTCCCAAGCGAGCAAGGTAGCGTGAAAGAGGAGGGCATAGGCCTTGTGTCCATGCCCGACGATTGAACGCCAGATTGCCGCTTAGGAGCGTTTGCAGCGTCGAGCCGTTACGCGGTTTGGCAAAACCGCATAACCACTAGTTTGGTACCTTGACATTCCTGTATGGCGCTCCTAAATTAGTTAGGCACAAAACAATTCCTCTACCTAACTAAAGAAAGGAGCGAAGCTTAGATATGTGTGTTGAACCACTCGCCTATCCGCATGAACCCGGCGGCGACCCCTCACGGCCGGCAGACGAGCCCGAGACCCAATCCAAGGAGGACCGTCTCGCCAAGAGAATCCTCCATGGGCTGGGGTTTTGCGGCCATTACATGCATTTTCACGGCGGCGGCATATCTGGCAAGGCGCCCATCGTCTGCCTGCTCGCTAAGCAGCCCACCGGCGAGCTTTCCCAACAGGAACTCGGCATGCACTTCGACCTCAAGCCGGGGTCACTTTCCGAGATTCTGTCCAAGCTCGAAATGGGCGGTCTTATCGAGCGCAGCCGCAATCCCAAAGACCGTCGGCAGCTCACCATCCGCCTGACCGATGCGGGTTGGGAAAAGGCCCGCGTTGAGCAGGCAGCCCGCATTCGCTTTAGAGAGCAGGCCTTTAGTGCCCTCACTCACGACGAGCGCGAGCAGCTCGCCGAAATGCTCGAGAAAATCCGTGTAACCTGGGAGGAACTGGATGATTAAAACCCTCATGGGCAGCATCCGCGACTATATGAAAGTCGCTGTTGCCACGCCATTGCTCGTGCTTGGCGAGGTGCTCTGCGAGGTGCTGATTCCATTTATCACCGCCAACCTGATCGACGCCATCAAAGACGGTGCCACCGTAGCCGAGATGCTTCCCACCGCAGGCTTTTTGGTGCTCATCGCACTGACGTCGCTTGCTTTTGGTGCCGCTGCCGGCGTCACCT
Organism: uncultured Collinsella sp.; assembly: GCA_900551625.1. Taxonomy (GTDB): domain Bacteria; phylum Actinomycetota; class Coriobacteriia; order Coriobacteriales; family Coriobacteriaceae; genus Collinsella. The sequence continues at coordinate 3,255 of URWZ01000089.1, read as the reverse complement.
GCAGCCATGCGAGCTGCGGCTTCGCCAAGAACCTGCGTCACGACCTGTTCTACAAGATCCAGACGTTCAGCTTTGCCAACATCGATGAGTTCTCGAGCTCCTCGCTCGTCACGCGTCTGACCACTGACATCAACAACGTTCAGCAGGCCTTTATGATGATCATCCGTATCGCCGTGCGCGCGCCGCTGGTCTTGATCTTCGCTTTTACCATGGCATTTATCATGGGCGGCAGCGTCGCCATGGTCTACCTGGTCATCATTCCGCTGCTGGGCTTTGGACTGTTCTTTATCATCTTTAAGGTACGCCCCATCTTCTCGCGCGTGTTCCACAAGTACGACGCCCTTAACGAGTCCGTCGAGGAAAACGTCACCGGCATGCGCGTAGTTAAGAGCTATGTGCGCGAAGACTTTGAGAAGGAGAAGTTCGCGACCGCTGCGCGCGACGTCCAGATGGACTTCACCCGCGCCGAGAAGCTGCTCGCCTTTAACAACCCCATGATGAACATCTGCGTCAACGGCGCATTTGTCGTCATCATCTACCTGGGATCCAAGCTCATCATCACGAGCCAGGGCACGCTGTTCGACGTGGGCCAGCTCTCCTCGATCTTTACCTATGGCTTCGCGATCCTCATGAGCCTGATGCAGCTGTCGATGATCTTTGTCATGGTGACCATGGCCGACGAATCGGCACACCGCATTACCGAGGTGCTGGCCGCCGAGCCCACGATCGCCGATCCCGCCGAGCCCGTGCTCGAGGTTACCGACGGTTCCATCGACTTTGACCACGTGAGCTTTAAGTATTCCGCGCATGCAAAGCGCCAGGCGCTCGACGATATCGACCTGCACATTAAGAGCGGCGAAACCATCGGCATCATCGGCGGTACCGGCTCGGCCAAGTCCACGCTCGTTAACCTCATCGCCCGCCTGTACGACGCCACCGAGGGCACCGTGCGCGTGGGCGGCATGGACGTGCGCGACTACGACTTGGACGCCCTGCGCCACCAGGTGGCCATGGTGCTGCAGAAAAACGTACTGTTTAGCGGCACCATTGCCGAAAACCTGCGCTGGGGCGACCCGAACGCCACCGACGAGGAAGTCCGCGAGGCGGCACATCTGGCCTGCGCCGATGAGTTTGTCGATGGCTTCCCCAAGGGTTATGACACCTGGATCGAGCAGGGCGGCTCCAATGTTTCCGGCGGTCAGAAGCAGCGCCTGTGCATTGCGCGTGCCCTGCTGCGTCGCCCCAAGATCTTGATCCTGGACGACTCCACCAGCGCCGTCGACACCAAGACCGACGCCAAGATCCGCGCAGGGTTGGCAAGCTATCTGCCCAACACGACCAAGCTCATCATCGCCCAGCGCATCAGCTCCGTGCAGGACGCCGACCGCATCATCGTCATGGAGGGCGGCCGCATCAAGGACATCGGCAACCACGATGAGCTGCTCAAGACGAGCGAGATCTACCGCGAGACCTTTACCTCGCAAAACAAGATGTCTGCCGAGGGCGAAGGGGCCGTCGAGGCCGACACCGAGGCATCCGCAACGCAAGCCCAGACCCAGGAAGGAGGCGAGGCACATGAGTAAGGCAACGACCGCCGAGCGCGCACTCAACCGCAAGGGCGGCACCATGTCGCGCCTCATCAAGACGCTCTTTGGCTTCTACCCCGTGCTTTTGCCCCTCGTCGTCGTCGGCGTGGTACTCTGCGCCATCATCAACTCCATCGGTGCGACCTTCCTTCAGAGCGCCCTGCAGATTATTAGCGAATCGTGGCAGTCGGGCGATTGGGAAGCCGCGCAGCCCAAGATCGCACAGCTCGTGACCACCCTCGCCTGCATCTACGGCGTCGGCATCCTGTCCTCGCTCTTCTGGAACCGCGCCATGGCCATCGTCACGCAGGGCTCGCTCGAGAAGCTGCGCGAGAAGATGTTCAACCGCATGCAGGACCTGCCGATTCGCTACTTCGACACGCACCAGCGCGGCGACATCATGAGCCACTACACCAACGACATCGACACGCTGCGCCAGATGATCAGCCAGTCGCTGCCCAACCTGCTCATGACGACCATCGTCATCGTCACGGTGTTCTTTATCATGCTGTACTACAGCGTGTGGATGTGCCTGGTCATTGTGGCCGGCGTCGTCTTTATGACCTTTATGACCAAGCTGCTCGGCTCCAACTCCGCGCGTTTCTTTATTGCGCAGCAGTCCGAGCTCGGCGTGGTCGAGGGCCATATCGAGGAAGTCATGAACGGCCAGAAGGTCGTCAAGGCATTCTGCCACGAGTCTGCCGCCGAGGCCGATTTTGACGAGCGCAACGAAAAGCTCTTCGAGGTCTCGCAGAAGGCCAACATGTACGCCAACATCCTCATGCCCATCCTTATGAACCTGGGCAATCTGCTCTACGTGCTGGTGGCCCTTGCCGGCGGCATTTTCCTGGCGCTGGGCGTGCCCAACCTGAGCATCTCGGGTATGGCGCTGTCCATCGCCGTCGTGGTGCCGTTCCTCAACATGACCAAGCAGTTCTGCGGACAGATCGGCCAGATCTCGCAGCAGATCAACGCCGTGGTCATGGGCCTCGCCGGCGCCGACCGCATCTTTGAGCTCATCGACGAGGAGCCCGAAGCCGACGAAGGCTATGTGACGCTCGTCAACGCTCAGGTGAACCCCGATACCTGGCAGCTCGAGGAGGCCGACCACCACACCGGCATGTGGGCGTGGAAACATCCGCACCGCGCAACCGGCGAGATTGAGTACGTGCCGCTGCGCGGCGACCTGGTCATGGACAACGTCGACTTTGGCTACACGCCCGACCACGAGGTGCTGCACGGCGTGTCCGTGTTTGCCAAGCCGGGCCAGAAGGTCGCGTTTGTCGGCGCCACCGGTGCCGGTAAGACGACCATCACCAACCTCATCAACCGCTTCTATGACATCGCCGACGGCAAGATTCGCTACGACGGCATCAACGTCAACAAGATTCGCAAGGCCGATCTGCGCCGCTCGCTGGGCGTCGTGCTGCAGGACGTGAACCTGTTCACCGGCACCGTGATGGATAACATCCGCTACGGCAACCTGGATGCGACCGACGAGGAGTGCATCGCGGCGGCAAAGCTCGCGGGCGCGGACGACTTTATCACCCGCCTGCCCGACGGCTACGACACGATGCTCACCGGCAACGGCGCGCAGCTGTCGCAGGGCCAGCGCCAGCTGATCTCTGTCTCTTATACACATCTGACGCTGCCGACGATATGCAGTGTG
>URWZ01000088.1 GCA_900551625.1 uncultured Collinsella sp. | reverse complement strand
GTCACCATCAAAGTAGATATTGCCCGCCACGGAGCCACCGGCGGCAAGGGTGCCAGACTGCAGCTCATCGGAGCCCTCGCTGTAATAACCCTGGTTCTGCTGAGCACCGTTGGCGTCCTCGCCCTTCCAGTCGTAGATATTGTAGTCCGCGCCCTCATCGCCATTATTGACGTACGTGACGTGAATACCCGTCATAGTCGAACCGTCATAATTTGTGAGACCGGGCTGGACGGAATCGACGACGACGGAAAGGCCAGCAGTCGTGGTCACCGTCGTGCCAACAGCCAGGTCAGTCGTAGGCTGCTCTTCCTTCTTCGTCTCTTCCTTCTTGTCGCCATTGTCGGCGTCCTCGGTGACGGTCGCCTTATCGCTACCGCAACCGGCAAGAAGACTGGCAGTCCCCAAGGCAACAGTGGCGAATGCGCCAAGTGCAGCGCGACGGCTCAGCAGCACATCGTTTTCGAGCTTTTTCATTATGCATCCTTCCTACGATCCGGCTACCGCGCCGGCACACAGCACATCGTAGAAGGCAGCGAGCTCAAATTCATTAGCTGGGAGCTAATGTCGCAGCACAGCTTGCCACCTGGCACTCATTGAGTCTTTTTTCCTTCACCGAACTCATGCCTTTGTTGTTGACTATTAAACATTTAGACGTAAACTGCTTTGTTACCTTGTCAACATCTGAAAGGAACCTCATTGGGAAAAGACGTACTGGTGCAGCAACTCGTCGACTCATTCGACAGCTGGCCCGCCAAAAATTCCGGTTGCGGATCGTCCCGCATGACACAAGAGCTCTATCCTTTTGACAAGCTCTTCTCTCCCATCAAAATTAACAAGCTCACCGTCAAAAACCGCATTGTCATGGCGCCGATGGGCAATATCGACATGTGCGAGGAAACTGGTCGTCCCAGCGACATGATGCTGCAGTACTTTTTCGCCCGCGCCAAAGGCGGCTGCGGCCTCATCACAACAGGACTCGTACCGGTAAGCCACGGCATCGATACCACGGTCACCGAGCTGGACAAGCTCACCTATTTCCCGCGTATCGATCGAAGCCGAACCGTTATGGCAGGCTGGCGCGACCTTGCCCAAGGTGTCCATGCCTTCGGATCGCGCATTTTTGTCCAGCTTACGGCCGGACTCGGCCGCGTGGGCAACCCGCAATGCCTCATCACGCAAAAAAAGTTTCCGGTCTCGGCGAGTTTCTTGCCTAACTACTACATCCCCGCCATTCCATGCATGCGCCTCTCGAATCAAAAGCTGCGCCGTATCGTAAACAATATCGGCCAAGCGGCGGCCGATGCTCATGCCATGGGCATCGATGGCGTCTATTTGCACGGGCACGAGGGTTATCTTATCGAGCAGCTCGGAAACCCCGCCTTTAACCATCGCAAGCTCGGACGTTATGCCGATTGGCGTCAGTTTGGCCTCGATATGATCAAAGAAATCCGTCGCCGCGTTGGGCCCGACTACCCCATCATGTACCGCATCGACCTTTCGCTTGCACTCGAGGAAACCTATGACGAGCAGGTCATGAATTCGACCTATCTGGGACGCATGCGCGGCGGCCGCACAGTCGAACAGACCCTGGGTTATATGGAAGAGCTCGTGGCGGCGGGAGTAGACATCTTTGACGTCGACCTTGGTTGCTATGACAACTGGTGGATGCCCCACCCGCCTGCGAGCATGCCCGCAGGCTGCTTCGTTCCCGTGGCGCGCGCCGTTCGAGAGCGCTTTGCCGCCGACAATATCCGCTCCAATGCCGGCCTTCCCGTACCCGTTGTCGCGGTGGGTAAGTTGGGCTACCCCGACATTGCCGAACGTGCCCTTCGCAATGGCGACGCCGATATGATCATGCTCGGACGCCCGCTGCTTGCGGATCCCGAGTGGCCTAACAAGGCGTACGCCGGTCGCGTGGCAGATATTCGCCCCTGCATCGGATGCCAGGAAGGATGCCTCAACGAGTTTGTCGAAGGGGGCCATCCGCAGTGTGCCGTCAATCCACGCTGCAGCTTTGAATACCTCATGCCCCAGACACCCGCTCCCGCCAAAGAACCCAAACGCATAGCGGTGATAGGAGCCGGACCCGCTGGGATGGTCTGTGCGCTAATCGCCGCGCGTCGTGGCCACGACGTAAAGCTCATCGATGCCGAAGATGAACTTGGAGGAAAACTCCTCTCCGCCAGCGCCGCCCGGATCAAGTTCGACCTCGATAACTACCGATCATATCTTGTTCGACAGGTGCGCGAGCAGGCAGAAAAACCCAACGGGAACCTGACACTCGAACTTGGACGGGCAGCACGCGCCGAAGATCTTGCAAAAGCAGGCTTCGACGCAATCGTGTGCGCGACAGGCACTTCCAATGCAATACCGCCCATCCCCGGTCTTACGGAGCTTGCAGCATCGGGTCATGCCGTGCTGGCAACGCAGCTACTGCGCCAACCCGCGCTGCTTGGCAACGCCAAAACCGTCACCATCATTGGCGGAGGGGCCGTGGGCTGCGAGGTTGCCCAATGGCTCACCGTCGAACACGGCATACCGCAGGTCAACGTAATTGAAATGCTGCCTCACATGATGCGGGGCGCCTGCACGGCAAATCGCGGCCACCTACTCCATACGCTCAGGGGACGCAATGTGCGGCTCCTCAATATGACACGCGTCGAGCGCGCGGAAGTCGACGGCAAACGCGAGTCTGGAGCCCCATCGAGGTGTGCGCGTCTCCACTTGAGTCGCAACTGCCACAAAAACGTTCCCGACCCCTACGTCTCGTGGTCACCGGTCTTGCCCGAGAACGTCGAAAACCCGCTTGCACCCAAAATCGGCAACGACTGGAAGTCACTCGAGCTAACCTGCGACCTGGTAATCATTGCCTGCGGCGGACACCCCGACGACGCGCTGTTCTACAAACTGCAGCAGACGCACGCCGCTGACGAGCTGCATAACATCGGCGATGGGTTTGCGCCCGGCCGTGTGCTCGAAGCGGTCCGTGCGGCATACCGACTCGGCACCAATATCTAACACGAAAGGATGGGCTCACAGATGAACCTGACCTCCCAACAACAAGCCCTGCTCGACGGCGCCAAGGGCCCCGCCATGGCCAAAGTGGTCAAGACCCTCGTTATGTACGGCGAATGCTTTGGCGCCGAGCGTATGGTTCCCGTGACCGGCGCAAACGGTCATCTTGTCACAAGTTTTGGCCTCTCCATGCTCGGTCCAGTCTATGACCTTATGGATGAGCTGCTGAAAGACGGCGCCCTGTCCGGTCAGTCATTCTCGGTCGACCCGAGGCCCCTCGACCCCGCCGTCCCGGCCAACCCGCTGCAAAAGCTGCTGTTCAAGATTATGTATTCCAAACAAGACGATTATGAGGCACAGCTGCGCTGCATGGGCCTATTGGACAACGATGCTTTCACCTGCACCTGCTACCAGCCCGAGGTTGGCAATCGACCTCGGCGTGGCGACATCCTAAGCTGGGCAGAAAGCAGCGCCGTGGTCTTTGCCAACTCCGTGCTGGGCGCTCGCTGCAATCGCAACTCCGGCATCATCGAGATGTTCGGCTCAATTGCCGGCTTTGTCCCGGAATTCGGCCTGCTCACCGATGAGGGCCGCAAGGCGACCTGGATCATCGAAGTCGACTGTAAGCGCAAGCCCGAAGCGCAAGTGCTTGGCAGCGCCATTGGCATGAAGGTGATGGAAGACGTCCCTTACATTAAAGGCCTCGACCGCTGGCTTGGCCGCGAACTCACACCCGGCACGCAGGACTACCTTAAGGACATGGGCGCCGCCAGCGCATCGAACGGCGCTGTCGGGCTCTACCACGTGGACGGCATCACGCCCGAGGCCGTCGAACAAGGCGAACACCTCATAGCACCAGACGCCCAAATCTATCGCATTGACGACGCCGAGCTGGAGCGCATCCGCTCGAGCTACCCCGTTATGTGGAAGAACCCGGGCGCGCGCCCCAAGCTTGCCTTCATCGGCTGCCCCCACCTCTCGTCTGCACAACTCGCCCATTGGGCAGACGCCATCTGCGATGGGCTGAGCGCCTCCGGCAAGTGCCGCGTGCAAGTACCCACCGTACTGACCGCCGCCCCATCCGTGGCAGACGCCTTCCGCAAGACTGCGGCATACAGACGCCTCTCGACTACCGGTGCCGTCGTCTCGAGCATCTGCCCGCTTATGTACACCAACAACCCGCTCTGCGGCAGCACGCCCATCATCACCAACTCCAACAAGTTGCGTACGTACTCGGCATCGCGCTACTACACCGACGACGAGGTGCTCGCCTACGTCACCACCGGAAAACCAATCAAATAGGAAGGCGACTCCTCATGGAAAAAATCTTTCACGGCCGCGTCGTTGTCCCCGGAACTGCCCACGCCAAGGCACTTGTCTCTCACGGAGGGCTCAACACGCTCGCATCGTTTCAGAAGGCACTGATGTTTGGCGACAAAAAGGCCACGTGTTCCGACCAAAACAATCCCGACTTGTACGGCAAACCTTTGGCGGGATGTGCCTTGTGCCTTCCGCAGACTATCGGCTCCACCACAGGCGGCATGGTGCTCTTCTGCGCCACCAAAATGGGGCGCCAACCCGCATGCCTGCTGTTTTCCAAACCCATTGACAGCCTTGCCGCCGCTGGCGCGATCCTCTCGGGTGTATGGACCGACACCCCCATGCCCACCATTGACAACCTGGGCGATGAGTTTCTCGATGCTGTGTCGACGGGAGACGCCATCACCGTGACCGAAGACGGCACGGTCATCGTCGGCTAAGGCTATCCGACCCGCCGCCCGCAGATGAGCAACGTGTTTCGCCATTTCCCACGCGCGGTGCGGGCGATAATCTTGACGTATTCGATATACAACACGAAAGGAGTCCCACCATGGGAGCATCGGTATCGGTCGCACAGGGCGCGCCTCTTGATGCAGGCACTTACAAGGCAGACGAGGCAGCCGTCGAGCGCTTTTGCGAATTGCTGCGCATCCCCACCGTTTCGCGTGAGAACATCGCCGAGCGCGACGATGAGCCCTTCAGCCAGTGGATTCCCACGCTTCAGCGACTTTATCCGCATTTCTTTAAAGTCGCCGAGCTCACACGCGTCGACGACTTTGGCATGCTCCTGCGTTGGCCTGGCGCCGATTCCGCCTTGGACCCCATCGTCATGATGGCGCATCAGGACGTCGTGCCCGTCGAGGGCCAAGACTGGAAGCACGATCCCTTTGGAGCCGAGATCTTCGACGGCGAGATCTGGGCCCGCGGATCACTCGACACCAAGTGCATCGTCTCGGCTTTCTTCGAGGCCGCCGAGCATTTGATTGCCCAGGGCTTCGTTCCCCCGCGCGATGTCTGGTTCTTCTCGAGCGATGGCGAGGAAATCGCCGCACCTACTGCAACCCATGCAGTGCAGTGGCTTCGCGAGCATAACATCCATCCCTACATGGTGCTCGATGAGGGTGGCGCCGTGGCAACCGACGCCCCGCTCGGCGTCACCGAACCCGTTGCCATGGTAGGCGTGTCCGAGAAGGGCCACGTCGACCTTGCCGTCACGGCGCGCGCCGACGGCGGCCATGCCTCTACGCCTGCGGCAAACGATGCCTGCCGTCTTCTCTGCCGTGTATGCGAGACTATCTCGGCCAACCCCGGCAAGCCGCAGCTCACGCCCGCCGTCGAGGCCACACTGACCGAGCTGGGTGCCCGCAGCAGCGCGACGTTTCAGGCAATCTTTGGCAACCTCTGGCTCACACGCCCCGCGGTTACCAAGATTATGGCCGCCAGCCCCGAGACCTCGGCCATGCTGCGCACAACCTATGCGCTCACGCAGCTCGAAGGCTCCAACGCGCATAACGTGCTGCCACCGATCGCTCGCGCCAATTTCAACGTTCGCATCGCTCCGTTCGAGACCATCGCCGATGCCGTTGAGCGCGCTCGCAGGCTCGCCGCTCAGCAGTGCCGCGCCTCGGGCGTAAGCCCCGACCATGTCACCGTCGAAATCAACGAGGCGATTCCCTACACCGAGCCCGCGCCCATCTCGCCTTACGAAAACGATGCCGCCTTCAACTACATCCATCGCTGCGTGTCTGGTGTCTATCCCGAGGCCGGCTTTGCCCCCTACGTGCAGAACTCCTGCACCGACTCGCGCGAGTTCAACGAGATCTGCGATCGCGTCTACCGCTTCTGCGGCTTTATCTACTCGGGCGAGGCACGCAAGCTCATCCATGCCGCCAACGAACGCATCGGCGTCGACGTCTACAAGCGCGGCATCGAATTCTATGTGGCGTTTCTTGCCAACCTTGAACAACTGTAGAACGGGGGCCGATAGCGCCCCTCCCCGTTTTTACCGACCAGGAGAACCAGCATGACCCAACCAAATCTTAAGCGGGCGGCCCGGCTCGACACCAAGGCCGTCGCCCTCGCCTCCCTACCCTTTATGGGCATGATCAGTTTTTGGCAGGTCTACGACGGCATCGTTCCCAAGATGCTCACAGGGACCTTTGGCCTATCCAACTCGCTCACCGGCGCGATCATGGCCATCGATAATGTCTTTGGCCTGTTCCTGCTTCCGCTCTTTGGCATCCTCTCGGACCGTTGCACAAGCAAACTCGGGCGCCGAACGCCCTTTATCTTGGGCGGCTCCGCGGTAGCTGTCTCTTATACACATCTCCGAGCCCACGAGAC
>URWZ01000087.1 GCA_900551625.1 uncultured Collinsella sp. | reverse complement strand
ACCGACAAGCGTTCCCGCGCCGGCCTGTTCCTGAGCTTCCAGGCTCCGGTCGAGATCCCGGGCGTGCCGCTGTCGAGCTTTTTGCGCGCCGGCATCGCCGGCCGCCCCGGCCTGGAGATGAAGGGCAAGGAGTTCCGTCGCCGCGTCAAGGAGCTCGCGGCCGAGCTCAACATGGACACCGCCTACCTCAACCGCGAGCTGGGCGTGGGCTTCTCGGGCGGCGAGAAAAAGAAGGTCGAGATGCTCCAGCTTCTGCTGCTGCAGCCCAAGCTCGCCATCCTGGACGAAACCGACTCGGGCCTGGACGTCGACGCCCTGTCCACCGTCAGCCACGGCATGGACGCCTACCGCAAGAGCTGCGACGGCTCCATGCTCATCATCACGCACAACACGCGCATCCTGGAGCACCTGGATGTCGACCGCGTCCACGTTATGGTCAAGGGCCACATCGTGCGCGAGGACGACGCCTCGCTCATCCCCTGGATCGACAAGAACGGCTTTGAGACCTTCGAGCGCGAGGCCGCCGAGCAGCGCGCCCAGGCCGAGGCCGCCGCTGCCGAGCAGCAGGCGTAAAGGGGCGACGCAATGACCAAGAACCGCACCGAGGTCGCGGACATCGACCGCAGCCTCTACGACTTCACCTATGGCGAGGAGGGATTCGAGCGCCTCGACGCCGGCATCACGCCCGACATCGTGCGCGAGATCAGCGCCAAGAAGGACGAGCCGCAGTGGATGCTCGACCTGCGTTTAAAGTCCCTCGAGATCTTCAATCGTTTTCCCGACCCGACGTGGGGCCCTTCCATCGAGGGCCTGGACATGGACAACATCGTCACCTACGTCAAGCCCAACACCGACCAAAAGCACGACTGGGAGTCGGTGCCCGACGACATCAAGAACACCTTTGAGCGCCTGGGCATCCCCGAGGCCGAGCGCAGCTACCTAGCGGGCGTCGGCGCGCAGTACGACTCCGAGCTCGTCTACCACAACATGCAGGACACCGCGTCCAAGATGGGCATCGTCTACTCCGGCATCGAAGAGGCCCTGCACGACCCGCAGTGGGAGCCGCTCATCCACGAGAAGTTTATGACGCTCATCCCGCCCACCGACCACAAGTTTGCGGCCCTGCATGGTGCCGTGTGGTCGGGCGGCTCGTTTGTCTACGTGCCCAAGGGCACCAAGCTCGACTTCCCGCTGCAGAGCTACTTCCGTCTCAACGCCAAGGGCGCCGGCCAGTTTGAGCACACGCTCATCATCGTCGAGGACGATGCCGACCTGCACTTTATCGAGGGTTGCTCCGCGCCCAAGTACAACGTGGCCAACCTCCACGCCGGTGCTGTGGAGCTCTTTGTGGGCAAGCGTGCACACCTGCGCTACTCGACCATCGAGAACTGGTCCAAGAACATGTACAACCTCAACACCAAGCGTGCGCGCGTGGACGAGGACGGCGACATCGAGTGGATCAGCGGCTCCTTCGGCAGCCACGTGGGCTACCTCTACCCCATGAGCGTGCTCAGCGGACGCCGCGCCCGCTCGAGCTTTACCGGCATTACCTTTGCCGGCGCCGGCCAGAACCTCGATACCGGCTGCAAGGTCGTGCTCAACGCGCCCGAGACCTCGGCGACCGTCGAGACCAAGGGCATCTCCAAGAGCGGCGGCATCCAGACCTTCCGCAGCTCCATCGTGGCCACGCCTAAGGCCGAGGGTTCCAAGGCAACCGTGAGCTGCCAGTCGCTCATGCTCGACGACCAAAGCCGCTCCGACACCATCCCCGCCATGGACATCCGCGCCAAGAATGTCGACATCGGCCACGAGGCCACCATCGGCCGTATCGGCGACGATAAGGTGTTCTACCTGATGAGCCGCGGTATCTCGGAGGAAGAAGCCCGTACCATGATCGTCAACGGCTTTGCCAACCCGGTCTCCAAGGAGCTGCCGCTTGAGTACGCCGTCGAGATGAACAACCTGATCAAGCTCGAGATGGAAGGAGCGATCGGATAATGAAACAGGAAACCAACACCGCTGCTACCACGCTCGAGCAGGTTAATGCGATGCCGGCAGCAACTTGGGGCTGGCTCAAAATGAACCAGACCAAGCTTGAGCTTTCGGACGAGCTTGCCGCCGCTCCCGCCGAGGCCGTTGAAGTCGAGGGGCTGGATGAGCAGTTTGCTGGCACGGCCGACGCGTTTAACGCCGCCATGGAGGCCATGGCCGAGCGCTTCCCCGAGCGCCGCGCCTCCGCCCCCGGCGACGCCGCCGACCGCGCCCGCATCACGCCCGAGACCGAGCTCGACGTGCCCGCAACCTCCGTCTACCAGGCCGGTGCCATTAAGCTGGAGGAGGAGCTCTCCCCCGCTGAGGCCTTCGAGACCGGCATGGGCGAGGCCGCCTACACCTATCTGGCCGATCACGCCACCAAGCGCGTCGTCATCGATGTGCCCGCGTACGGACGCGCCACGGTTACCGTGCGCGTGAGCGGTGTCGACGCCGCCGCGGCCATCGCCGCTATCGATGTCGTCGCCCGTCCGCAGGCAACGCTCGACCTGCAGATCGCCCTGGACTCCCCCGTCAACGGCCAAGGCGTCGTGGGCTCCGTGCTGCGCGTGTGCGCTCACGAGTACGCCACCGTCAACGTAACCTGCACGCAGACGCTCGATGACAGCTGGATCGCGCTCGACGACACCGGTCTGTTCCTGGACGAGGGCGCGCGCGTCAACGTGCAGCACACCGTTCTGGGTGCCGGTGCCAGCGCCACCGGCCTTGCCGGCGACCTGCTGGGCGACACCGCCAAGGTAACGATCGATACCGATTACCTTGGCGCCCGCGAGCAGGTGCGCGACTTTAACTACGAGCTGCGCCACCGCGGCCGCAAGACCGAGTGCGAGATCGACGCCAACGGCGTGCTGACCGGCACGTCCAAGAAGGTCTACCGCGGCACCATCGACCTCGTGCACGGCTGCAAGGGCGCAACCGGCACCGAGCGCGAAACCGTGCTGCTGGCCAACAAGGGCGTCGACAACAAGACCGTTCCCGTCATCCTCTGCGACGAGGACGACGTCGCCGGCAACCACGGCGCCACCATCGGTCACGTCCGTGACGAACAGCTGTTCTATCTCGCCTGCCGCGGCCTTGACCAAAACGCCGCCGAGGACCTGTTCATCCGCGCCAAGCTGGAGGACGCCGCGCTTTCCGCCACCGACGAGCGCACCCGCGCCGGCATCGTCCGCCTGGGCAACAACCTGATCGACAACTTTGAAGAGGAGCTCGCATGATCGACACCGAGCACGTTAAATGCGACACCTGTACCGCACCGGAGCCTATGGAGCTCGACGCCAGCGACGAGGCCTCGCGCGGCTGGCCTACCGTCGACATCGAGACCAACCCCTACAAGGCGCAGTTCCCGCTGTTCCAGCAGCACCCCGAGATCGCCTTCCTCGATAGCGCCGCCACCGCGCAGCGTCCCGCCTGCGTGCTCGACGCCGAGCGCGACTTCTACCAGCGCATGAACGCCAACCCCCTGCGTGGCCTGTACTCGCTGTCCGTCGAGGCCACCGAGGCCATCGCGAAGGTGCGCCAGCGGATCGCCGACGTCATCGGCGCCCCCCAGGCCAACGAGGTCGTCTTCACCCGCAACACGAGCGAGTCGCTCAACCTGGTCGCCAAGAGCTTTGCGCCCACGGTCCTCGAGCCGGGCGACGAGGTCGTCATCACCATCATGGAGCACCACTCTAACCTGATCCCGTGGCAGCAGGTCTGCCGCGAGACCGGCGCCAAGCTCGTCTACCTCTACCCCACCAAGACCGGCCAGCTAACGACCGAGGAAGTTCTGTCCAAGGTGGGCCCCAAGACCAAGATCTTGGCCGTGGGTCAGGTCTCTAACGTGCTGGGCGTCGAGAATCCGGTCAAGAACCTAGGCAAGCTCGTGCACAAGTACGGCGGCTATCTGGTCGTCGACGGTGCGCAGTCGCTGCCGCACATGCCGGTCGATGTGGCCGACCTGGGCGCCGACTTCTTTGCCTTTAGCGCGCACAAGGCCATGGGCCCCATGGGCATCGGCGTGCTGTGGGGCAAGATGGACCTGCTCAACGCCATGCCGCCCATGCTTACCGGCGGCGAGATGATCGACTCGGTCACCGAGCAAGACGCCGTCTGGGCGCCCGTCCCCGAGAAATTCGAGGCCGGCACGCAGGACGCCGCCGGCATCTTCGCCACGGGCGCGGCGCTTGACTACCTGGTCAACACGGTAGGCTACGAAAACATCCAGACCCGTGAGAAGGCACTCGTCCACTACCTGATGGGCGAGCTCATGCAGCTCGACTTTGTCCAGATCATCGGCTCCATCTATTGGGACAACCACCACGGCGTCGTCAGCTTTAACGTCAAGGGCATCCACCCGCACGATGTCGCGAGCATCATGGACATGGACGGCGTTTGCATCCGCGCCGGTCACCACTGCGCGCAGCCTCTGCTCACCTGGCTGGGCGTCGAGAACCTTGCCTGCTGCCGCGCCAGCGTGGCCTTCTACAACGACAAGGCCGATATCGACAAGTTCATCGCCGGCCTGCATCACGTTTGGAGCACGTTCAATGGGTAATCTGTACACCTCTACCACGTTTATGGAGCACAACTCGCACCCCGACTACAAGTACGAGATGGATGCCCCCACGCACGAGCACGACGGCATCAACCCCAGCTGCGGCGATGAGCTCACTCTGCAGCTGCGTGTCGAAAACGGCGTGATCGAGGAGGCCTCCTTTACCGGTCACGGTTGTGCCATCAGCCAGGCCAGCGCCGACATCATGGCCGACCTCATCACCGGCGAGACCGTCGAGGAAGCTCACCGCCTGGCAGAGCTCTTCCTCGCCATGATCCGCGGCGAGAAGCTCTCCGAGGAGGACCTGGAAGACCTGGACGAAGCTGCCCAGCTCCAGGACATCTCGCACATGCCCGCCCGCGTCAAATGCGCCGAGCTCGCCTGGCGCACCCTCGACGGTATGCTCGAAGGGTAAACTAGCCAGAAGCGGATGCCCCAGATCAAAGGGTTTGATTGCCGAGCCGCCCAATACGGGCGGCTCGGCTTTTTCATAACGCCTCGGACACACAAAGTTCGCGCGTCCGGCGCTCGCCCTGTCATTTACCGAACAGCCAGCCGCAAACACGGACGTTTTCCACAGTGCCAACGGCTAGCGACAGAGCCACGGGCACCCCAAGCAACGCCCCATGCCCCGTCCCGCTGGGCTCCGGTTCGCTTCGCGCCCGCCACAGACGGGTCCCATAGGGTGCGGCGTGCATTTTTGCGAGTTTTCAGCACGCCAAGTTGCGTGTATACGCATTGAAAGCGTTAATCAACGTCTCCAGGCACCCTTTTATATCGTTTTAGAACAAGCATAGTGGTCTCAGGGGTCACAAGCATGCGCTTTGGAGGCACATCGGCAGGCATAAATGGCTTCGGGACCCATATATTTCAAGATTACGGCGGTGCCGACAGCACCACGATGCTGAAAACTCCGCTTTTTGCACGGTGTGGACGGGGGTAGGCGCGGGTAAAACCGGACTGAGCCGTATTTTTATGCAAGACGGCAATCGTTCTATGCATATCAAGAAGTGCAGTCAGCGTACCAAGCATTTAGAACGCAGGTTGCGGCGCATGAACGACCCCAGCCGCGGTGCACAGGCAGCCCTACATCACGTTTCCGCCAGCCCGCATCGCCGTCCCCGTGCGGGTCCGCACAATACGAGAAACCGTACTTTTGCCAATCCCGGTATAGTGCTCAATCTGACGCACCGTAAATCCGGCATCGCGCAATCCAACGATAACGGCATCGCGCCGCGCCGGCGGTGCGGCTTTAACCCCGTGGAGCGGAGCCCCGAGGCTCTTCGCCAACCTGTCGGCAAAGGCGTGGCGTTCCCACTCCGTCTCTTTCATATCGCACAGCACCGGTTCGCCGCCGTCGGGCATCGCTAGCGAATAGGCAATAAAGCCCTCGGCAGAACCAAATAGCTCAAGCGCACAAGAAGGATCGGAAAATCCCCTCGTGACATCTGCCGCATCACTGTCGTAAGCGCGCAGATGCTCCGCAAAGCTGCTCCAGGGATAACGCTCGATTAGGCTAATGCCCTCCTCCTGCGGATCGGCGTGTACGGAGCGAATAGCCTCCATCACCTGCCAGTCGGTATCGAGCGAGCGGCGCTCAAAACGCTCACGAAATAGGCAGCCCGCGCGCCCAGCGCGCTTATTGAACCGACGAGCATACGTCAACAGCAGCCGCTGCATAGCAGCGCTCATTTCGTCCTCGTAATCCAAAAGCACCAGATCCACGTAGTCGCTCATGAGACACCAGGCCACAATCGTCACCTGGGCATCGCGGCAGCAGTCGCGCATCAGTTCCAAAAACTCCCACCGGTCCTCGTCGCTCTCAAAGATCAACTGCCCGCCCATACCGCGGGCACAAACATGGTAAAAACCGGTGATCGTTTTCCAAACGCGCTGCATGGCGCTCCCTTCGCCGGGATCTGCTTACCATCCAATACAGCACGATTGAAGCGTGCCATCAAAACATTCACGCAAAACAATACACTCGCGCGGCCAAAGGCAGCAAACAGGCGGCGAACGGCACCGTTGTAACAGGTCAACCACTGCAACGCTTGCAAGAGCGGACCAAAAGCTTGCCCAAGACGGACCCCCTCTACGGAAG
>URWZ01000086.1 GCA_900551625.1 uncultured Collinsella sp. | reverse complement strand
TCTACACACTGCATATCGTCGGCAGCGTCAGATGTGTATAAGAGACAGACCTTGAACAGGTCGGCGAGGTCGTAGAGAAGCTCCTCGTCGGGAAGGTCCTCGGGCGAGCAGGTGGTGGGGATGTCGGGCACGATGGTGGTGTCGATGCTGGACTTTATTTCATCAACGGGATCGCTCATCGCAATATCCTTTCATATGAACATGCGCTCATATAACTTACTTCCGAGTATATGAGCGCATGTTCATATGTCAATATATATTTGTGAAATATTTTGCTATCGAATGGCCCTAGTGGCGGCTAAGGGCATCGATGGGCTCGGATAAGGCCGCCGATGCCAACGTGGATACCTTAGCGACGTGCAAAAATGGGCCGATATCCACTTGGATATCGGCCCGCATTGCGTCGCTTGAGAGGAGCGTCTCGGCGTATCGCTTTTACACAGGCGCTATGGCCCGACAGGTATTGCTCGCGAATGGCGCTTTTACTTGGCAAACAGGTTCTTGAGGTTGAACTCGGCCTGGACGGTACGGAGCATGAGGTCGGTGTCGTCGAGGCCCAGGTGCTGCTCGTTGGCGTCGGCGGCGAGGGTGCCGCGACGGCGTGCCCAGTTCTCGAGCGCGGCGGGCGCGGACTCGCGGGGGAGCGAGCGCACATCGGCGTCCAGGCTGCGGCAGATCTGGCGCGAGTCGATGACGATTATCTTGCCGGCGCGGCGTGCCTCGGCGTAGCCGTCCAGGTGGATCTTGAACCAGCTGTCCTCAAAGGCGGCGTTGTGCGCCATGTACGGGTACTTCTTCATAAGCTTGAGCAGCTGCTTTTGCAGCTCTTTGTTCTTGCGGAACGGCGTTTTGCCGTCGATGTCGTCCCAGGTGATGTGGTGGATATTCGACAACGGCACATCCTCGCCGCGGTAGATATCGGGCAGACCGCAGTAGTGTGCCTCGGCGTCGTGCGGGACGGCGTCGCTGGTGAGCTCCATGATCTCCCAGCCCACGTTGATGATATAGCCGCGCTCGGGTGCGCGGCCGGTGGTCTCGATGTCGATGCCGAGCACCGTGCCCTGAATGGGCTTGCGGGCGTAGGCGACGCCGAGCGCGTCGCGGTCGCCGCGGATCTCGCGCATGACGGACGCGGCGGTGCGCTTTTGCATCTTGCCGATGGCAGCGCAGGTGTCGGCGTCGGACAGGCCGCGCGAAAGCGTCGCGGGCGTCACGTTGCGCAGGCGCGCCTCGCCAATCTGGTCGCACAGGTCGCGGTTGCGGTCGGCTAGGTCGCGCACGGTGGCAAAGTCGAAGCCGGGGTCGTCCTCGGCGGTAAAGTACTCAGTCTCGAGCACCTTGAGGGCCTCTTCGCCTTTCTGACGCTCGGATTCCATGGCGCCGTGGTCGCCGTAGATAAACATGGGGATAAACGGCTGGCGCTCGTATTCGAGTGCTTGCGAAACGTTCATATGCTGCTCCTTGGACGGGCCGCGTCGCGCGGCTCGGGTTTGTCGAGTTATGGCGAGATGATAGTTTACCATGGGCAACTATTGGCATCACGCCTAGGACAATTACAATACCCTAGTTGACCGCTAGGACTTTTACAATGCTGCCGAAAGACACGAAAGGTTCCATCCGTCATGGATTTGCTGATTGATATTCTGCTCGACGCCGGCAGGGACACGCTCTCGCTGGTGCCGTTCTTGTTGGTGACATATCTGGTCCTCGAGACGCTCGAGCATGTGGCAGGCGATCGCGTCAACGGTACCATCAAGCGTGCCGGCGCCGCTGGCCCCGTGGTTGGCTCGTTGCTGGGCATGGTGCCGCAGTGCGGCTTTTCGGCCATGGCGGCAACGCTGTACGCCGGTCGCGTCGTGACGCTGGGCACCCTGGTGGCGGTGTTTCTCTCGACTTCCGACGAGATGCTGCCACTGCTGCTTGCCGAGCAGGTTCCCGTGCAGACTATGGCGATGCTTTTGGCTTCGAAAGCGCTGATCGCGCTGGTCACGGGCTTTATCGTGGACGCGGCTATCCGCGGCCTTCGTCGTAATGCCCGCGCGCATGCGGCGATTCGCCGTACCGTGTTGGGGACCACTGTCAATCCGGCGCACGTTAACTGCGCGCATGACGACCACAGCGGCGGTGACATCATCGACGAGGTGGCCGAGGCGGGCGTGAGCGCCGACCACATCCATGAGCTGTGCGAGCGCGACCATTGCGGTTGTGATGAAGACGAGGACGAGCACGAACATGGACATGGACATGACCACGATCACGGTCATGAGGGCGAGCATGAACACCATCACGGCCACGGTCATTCCCACTCCCATGAAGGTACGCCCGTCCTGTCGATTATCCGCAGCGCCATCTCGCATACCGTGCAGGTATCGGTATTCATTTTCCTGGTGACACTGATTCTGGTCGCCGTGCTCGAGACCTTTGGTGAGTCCGCAATCGAGCAGTTCCTGCGCGGCAACGAGACGCTCGCCGTTCTGGGTTCGGCGCTTGTCGGCCTGATCCCCAACTGCTCGGCGAGCGTGGTCATTACGCAGCTGTATCTGGAAGGCGCGCTGCAACTGGCACCGATGCTCGCCGGCACGCTCATTTCCGCCGGCGTGGGCTACCTGGTCCTGTTCCGCACCAACCGCAGCGCTCGCGAAAATGCCGTGTTCCTGGTCATGATGTACGTCATCGGCGCCGGCTGGGGACTCGTCCTATCCGCCTTCGGCCTCTAAGTAGGCCTAACAAAACGGGCTTCAAAATAGCCATGCCCGGCGCCTGCACAATGCGGCGACGCATGGCATTTTGAAGCCCGTTTTTTTGTTGAGCCACGGATCCTGAGCGCTCACACCGGTCAGAACAAAAAGGCAAATTTCCGGGCATAGCCTAAAAATCTGCCTTGGTTAGCGCAGCAGCTCGGTGAGGTTGCGCTTAAAGCGGGCGCGGTCTTCGCTGGTGAAGGCTGCTGGCCCGCGGGTGCGACCGCCAGCGCGGCGCACCTTCTTTTCCTCGTGACGAATAAACAGCTGCATGTCGATGGTCGCCTTGTCGTACACGCGCCCACGCACGCCGATGGCGGAGGCATCGCGGCCGAGCACCATGCTCGCCAGGCCAATGTCCTGCGTCACGACCACGTCGCCCGCCTGCAAACGTTCGACAATGGCAAAGTCGGCACTATCGGCGCCCACGCTCACATCGAGCGTGGTGACCCAAAAGCCGCGTCGTGCGTGCTCGGCATCGCGCGGATCGTCGCGGCGAATGTGCCGCTCCAGGTTCTGCGTGCTGTTGCCGGCAATCACCACGGCGACGCCCGCTCGCCGCGCACAGTCGATCGACTCGCGCGTAACCGGGCAGGCGTCGGCATCAATAAACAGCGTCCGCGGCATCTAGTGCACCAGCTTGCCAAAGCGGATAGCGCGAATAATCAGCGTCACGCCAAACACCAGGAGCGCGGCGCCGCTAAAGATGACGAGCATCTTGGCCGACCACAGCGGATAGATAAACACGAACATGCCGGCGATGATGGAGAGCGCACCGCTCAGGATGGCGAGGGCGCGGTTGGACGAAAGCTCGGACTCCAGAATGGACATAACACCTTCGACGATCCAGCCAAAACCGGCCACGACCACCACGAGCGTGGTGAGCGTCGCGGTCGAGAAGGCCTGGTTGCGCAGGATTATGACGCCGCCCAGAATGATGAGCAGGTTGGAGATGATGCTCGTCACGCGCCAACCGGCGGGCAGCAGCGGCTCAAAAATGGCGGTGAACAGCCTGACGCCAGCTGTGATCACAAAGTAGAAGCCCAGGACGGTCGTCAGGAAGACGAGGGACTTGGCGGGTGCAAACAGCAGCGCGATGCCGGCAAGCAGCGCGATGACGCCCGTGACGGCGTAGATCCAGCGCACGGCCTTGATTGCCTTGCCTGCCATGCTTTTCTCGTCAAATCCAAACAGATTCGACTGCTGGTCGTCGTTCTTAAAGATGCCCATGAGGTCTCCTTTCCGCGCGGCGTTTGCCGTCATTGTTGTTTTTGCGGCGTATGCCGCAGTTGCTACAACAAGTATCGCCTAAAGGCACCGGCGTATGGGTCGGGGAGGGCGAAGTGTAACCCAAAGGTCCCGATTTGTTCTCGTTGTTCCCCATGTCGCGTTTTTCTATTCAACAGGTGTAGAACATTGCGGCTCTGTTCGTTATTGCCTGCGTTTTAGGTTAGATTTTCCTAAGAACAATTGCCTTGTATTGGGGGTCTCTATGAACGAAGCTGTTCCCGCGGCGCCGTCGAGCGTGGAGTCGATGGCAAAGCAAGGTTGCGAAAAGCTCGGTCTGGAATCGTTTGACGCGCTGGTTCGTCGCGCCCGCACATGCCGCCGTTTTGACGAGTCCATGCGCGTGCCGCGCGAGTTTTTGCTTGAGCTGGCAGAGCTGGCGCACCTGGCTCCCTGCGGCGCCAACGCTCAGCGCCTACGCTTTCATGTGGTGAGCGACGCCGAGGAGTGTTCGAGCTTATTTGAAAAGCTCACATGGGCTGGTGCGCTCAAGGATTGGTCGGGTCCTGTCGAGGGCGAGCGCCCGACCGGCTATATCGCGATCCTTGCAGAGCGTCCCGCTCCGGGCAAGCCTGCCGCGCCAATCACCGAGGCAGACGCTGGTATCGCCGCGCAGACGATGATGCTCGCCGCCCGCAGCGCTACGCCCGAGGTGGCGGCGTGCATGTTCAAGGCTTTTCCGCCTCGTGCGATTGATGTCATGGGACTTGACGGCGACAAGTACGAGGTCAAGCTGATCATGGTCTTTGGCGTTCCCGCCGAGACACAGGTGATCGATGCAATTGATTCCAACCCCGATGGCTCTATTAATTACTGGCGTGACGAGGCGCAGGTACACCACGTACCCAAGCGTCCACTCGCCGACGTACTGGTGTAGCTGCGTCGTTGCGGCGCGATCCGGCGGCAAAACCACCACAAAGGCGCCTGTTCCCTTTGCGGTGGTGCGAGGGGAGGGCGTGTGGCCGATCTGTATTTGGTGCGGCATGGGCAGACTGAGCTCAATGTGCAGAACATTTTGCAGGGCTGGCAAGACTCGCCGCTCACAGAGCGCGGGTGCGAGCAGGCGCTGGCGACGCGCGCGGCGTTTGAGGACCGTGGCGTGACGTTTGACCATGCGTATTCGTCTCCGTTGGGTCGGGCGCAGCGTACGGCTGAGCTTATCGTTGGCGAGGGCCGTTCCATAGAGCTGGTCGACGACCTGCGCGAGTGGCACTTGGGCTCGCTGGAGGGCACATCAAATTGCGAGATGCCGCCGCAGCCCTGGGGTGATTATCCGGTGGCCTTTGGTGGCGAATCTGAAGGCGAGCTACGGGCGCGCATGGTTGCGGCGCTGTCCCGCATTATGGCCCGACCGCAGCACGATCGTGTGCTTGCGGTCTCTCATGGCTCTGCCTGTCAGGAGTTTCTTGAGTATGTGGCCGGCGGGGGAGGACAGCCCGACAACGGTGCCGTGCTTCATTTTGGCTATTGCGACGGGGCGTTTTCGCTCCTTGACTGGTAACGAACGAAAGGACCCCTATGAATAAAGACCTGTATCTGGTCCGTCATGGACAGACGATATTTAACCTCAAGCGCATTATTCAGGGCTGGAGTGATTCGCCGCTCACGCAGTTGGGCTGCGAGCAGGCGGCGCGCGCTGGCATGTTCTTGCGAGCGCGTGGCATCGAGCCCGACCACGCCTATACCTCGACGCTGCATCGCACCGAGCAGACTATCGCCAACCTGTGGCCGGGCCTTGCCTACGAGCGTCTGGACGGTCTGTGCGAGTGGTTCTTTGGCGATTTTGAGGCCGAGCGCGTGATGCTCATGCCCGAGCGTCCGTGGCGTGACTTCTACCGCCAATTTGGCGGCGAGGGGCAGATGCAGGTGCGCGAGCGCATGGTGGCGACGTTGACTGATCTTATGCGACGTCCGGACCATTCGTGCGTGCTTGCGGTGAGCCATGCCTCAGCCATCAAGGAATTTTTGGACCACGTGAGGGGAGCGGCGGCCGACGAGCGCGAGCGCGTGCCGGGCAACTGCTCAGTGCTGCATTTTGCATTTGACGATGCAGCCGATACGTTTGATCTGGTCGAAGTCTTTACGCAAGAAGACTATGCGCGCGAGCTGGGGGTTGAGCCGCTCGTGGCGGCATCGGGTCCGCAGCGCGGGTAGCGCGGGCGTGGCGATACGGATCGCCGATGTCATTGCTCGATGTGAAAGGGGCGGGGATGCATGCGCATGTATCCCCGCCCCTTGTTTGTTGAGCTGCCGAGTCTTTGTACTGGGCGTTTACGCCCTGTTAGAACCTTGCGATCTGGTGGGTGAGCAGACCCGTTGGAACCTGCGGTGCGCCGCCGGTGACCTGCGCGGCGGGGAATAGCGCGGCAACGGTAAAGTTGAACGGCTCTTTGCCCGTGTAGGTGCCGGCTGTGCGTGCCTCGTCTGCCAGGAGCTGCGCCGCCCCTGCCAGCGCGGCAGCATAGGTGGGATCGTCAGCCGGCGTCGGCTCCGGTGCCTGGTCGAGCATGGCTCGGATGGCGGCAACGGCATCCTCGCGCTTGACCTCCCACATACGGTGCGTAATGCCGGCGGGGTCGGTGACGGCATAGAGCGACGCGCCCTCTTTGGCGGCGCCGAGGATGATATCCATGACGGGCGACGCCTCGTAGGCTGTCTCTTATACACATCTGACGCTGCCGACGATATGCAGTG
>URWZ01000085.1 GCA_900551625.1 uncultured Collinsella sp. | reverse complement strand
CACTGCATATCGTCGGCAGCGTCAGATGTGTATAAGAGACAGCCCATAATCTGGGCAGCGTGATCACGGCCAGCCTTAAAGAATGCCGAGAACTCCGAGATGCCCGGACACGTCACGCATACATCAAACGCGCCCTCGACCTGCTCGGTTCCGTAGACAAACGATGCCCCGTGCGCCTCGAGCGAGCGCGTGGCATCGTTGGGCTCGGACGCGCCGCCACCGTAAACGGTAAGGGCACTCACGCGCTCAGGATGCGCAAGCGCCCAGCGAGCGATATCAAGACCGGACTTGCCCTGGCCCAAAACGAGCAGGCTAAAGACATTAGCAAGAGGCATGAAAGACCACTATCCCAACTGGAAGAACAACGCGAGGCCCAGGGCTCCGAAGGCCGCGGCGACAATCCAAAAACGGATGACGACCTTGGTCTCGGCCCAGCCCTTCTTTTCGAAATGATGATGAATGGGCGCCATAAGGAAGACGCGCTTGTGCGTAAAGTGGAAATAGACAACCTGGATCATGACCGACAGGGTCTCGACGATAAACAGACCGCCGATGATGAGGGAAACGACTTCGGTGTTGGTCATGATGGAGGTGCAGGCAAAAGCGGCACCCAGGGCAAGCGAGCCGGTATCGCCCATAAAGATGCTCGCCGGATAGCAGTTGAACCACAAAAAGCCCAGGCAGGCGCCGGCGCACGCCGTGCAGAAGATGGACAGGTTCACATCGCCGTGCAAAAACGCCATGGCGGCCATGGCCAGCATGGCGATCATGGAGGTGCCGCCGGCAAGACCGTCCAAGCCGTCGGTGAGGTTTACGGCGTTGGAAAGGCCCGCGATCATCAGCCAGCAAAAGACAAGGTAGAGCCACGGAAAAGAGAGGCCGCAAATGGTGGTCGAGAGCACACCAAGGTCGATCGTCAGGCCACCGGGGAAACGAATCTCGGGGGCGACGCCGCACCAGTTGACAGCAAGCACGGTAAAGGTAACGCAGATGAGGGTAAGGCCAATCATCTTGGCGTGAGGCGTCAGGCCGAGCGAGCGGCCGTGCGTGACAGAAGTCAGGTCGTCGATGAGGCCAAGAACGCCGGTTGCCAGCGTGGCGAGCAGCACAAGCACGAGCTCGGTGGTGAGCTTTCCAATCAAAAGGCAGGTCAGCGAAACGGCAACCAGGATGATGACGCCACCCATGGTGGGCGTGCCCTGCTTAATCAGGTGACGCTTGGGGCCATCGGCGCGAACCTGCTGGCCGATGCCCTCGACCTTCAGGAGCTTAATCCACCACGGCATAAGCAGCATCGCGAGGACGGCGGCGATGCCCAATCCCAAAAATGCCTGGTACGTAGGATACGAAGGATTGCCGAACATGGACTAGCACACACCTTCCACAAAGCGATCGAGCTCAACGAAGCGTGAGCCCTTGACCAGCACGACATCATGCTGCTCAAGAGCGCCGCCCATACGGTCGAGCACCTGCTGATAGTCGGAGAACACCTGAATGCGGTCCTCATCCATACCCATCATGCGCGCGGCCTCGGCCATACGCTGGGCAAGCTCACCGCCGACACATGCGAGCATATCGAGCTTCTTGGCCGCCGCATAGGCGCCCACCAGCTCATGCATGCGAGGAGCCTCGTCGCCCATCTCGCCCATCTCGCCCAGAACCGCCATGCGCGAACCCGTGCACGAAAGCGAACACAGCAGGTCGAGGCCGGCTGCCATCGATTCGGCACTGGCGTTATATGAGTCGTCGATGACGCGAGCGCCGCTCTTGGCGCGCTTGATTTCCTGGCGATGCCCGGTAATCGTAAGACCCCTAAAGGCGGCATCGATCTGCTCGGGCGTCACGCCAAGACGATAGGCAACCGCCGCGGCCTTGACGGCATTGGGAACGGACTGCGCGCCGGGAATGGCAAGCAGGGTGTCGATAGTCTCGCCCAAGCCAAAATCGAGCGTAAAGACCGGGCGTCCCTCGTCATCAATGCGAATGTCGCACGCACGGACCTCATCGTCGTCCGAGACGCCCGCAAGCATCACGTCGACGCCCACAGGCGCGGCAAAGGTGTCGCGGATGAACGGGGTAAAGTCGTCCTCACCACCCAAAACCAGCAACGGGAGAAGGTCTCCGGCGGCGCACATGCCGCCAACAATCTCGGATTTGGCACGAGCGATATTCTCGCGACTGCCCAGAATACCGATATGGGAGGTGCCGATCTTGGTCACAATGGCAAGGTTGGGATTGGCGGACTGAGACATGCGCTCAATCTCGTGGAAATGGTTCATGCCCATCTCGAGCACCAGAACCTCGGTGTCGGCAGGGGCCGCCAGCACCGTGAGCGGCATACCGATCAGGTTGTTGTAGTTACCCTTGGTTGCCCAAACGCGATAGCGCTTGGCGAGCACCGCGGCGAGCACGTCCTTGGTCGTTGTCTTGCCGATAGAGCCGGTAATGCCAATTACCAGGCAGCCAAGCTCCAAACGATAAGCGTGAGCCAGGCGCAGCAAAAACTCCTCGGGGTCATCGGTATGCAGGATGGCGCAGCCCTTCTCATGGGCCAGCGAAAGCAGCTCGGCATCGGGCTCGCGCGTCATCACTACGGCGCCGGCACCCGACTCGATGGCACGGGAAGCAAAGTCGTTGCCGTCGACCTTTTCACCCGGGAAGGCGACGAATATCGTGCCCTCCTCAACCTGGCGCGAGTCGATAACGCAACCGCGGCATACCCGATCGGCTTCTCCCGTCACGGTTCGGGCCCCTGTTGCGGCCGCGAGATTGTTGACGGCGATCTCTATCATTGCAGCTCCCCTGTAAACCTAATAATGCTATCGGCGTATTGTATCCCAGCGCCGCCTACGCGTGGTGCAGGGCGTGTGAACAACCCGGATTAACCGACTGGCCATTTCATAGATAGTAACCCCCTACTTGGTGCGCGGGACACCCAACACGTCAAGCGCACTGGCCATAATGGACTGGAACGGCACTGCGGCGGCATCGGAGCCTGACGGGGTTCCGTCAAGGGTGATATAGCACAGGACCTTGGGCGACTGCGCCGGGGCAAACCCCATAAAAGACGACATGTAGTTCTCTTTGAGGTAGCCGCCGTTCTCATCGGCGCGCTCGGCCGTACCTGTCTTGCCCGCCACGTCGTAGCCGTCCACCGCGCCGCCAACGCCCGTTCCCTCGGCAACGACCGTCTGCATACACGATGTCACCTGCGAGGCGGCCTCCTCGGAAATCGCGCGATCCCCCTCGCCCCAATCCTTTTCATCGCCCTTGCTCGACTTATAGAAGTGCGGAGTCATCATCACGCCGCCGTTCGCGATGCCGCCCACGGCACGTGCGACCTCAATCGGCGAGACGGACAGCGCCTGGCCAAAGCTCATAGCACCCAAGGTGGCACCATCGTACTGGTCGCGCTCCTTGACGATGCCCAGACTCTCACCCGGAAAATCGACACCGGAGCTATGACCGATACCCCACTTGTCCACATAGGTGGCAAAATCATCGGCACCGATCTTGCGCCCCACCAGGACAAAACCGACATTGGACGAACGGCGCATCATCTCGCGTACGTCCATTGTCATGGTGTAGTCACGCTTGTCGGCATCGGTAACGGTATCGTCGCCCACCTTGATACTCGCGGGAACCTCAAACGATGTGCTCGGGCGCACAACGCCCAAATCAAATCCGGCGCCCGCAACCAGCGTCTTAAAGACCGAGCCGGGCTCGTAGGCATCCGTCACCAGACGAAGGTTCATGTCCTCGGTCTTGGCGTTTTCCAAATTGGTCTGGTCGTAGGTCGGATACGAGCAGGCGGCCAGGATCTCTCCAGTCGTCGGGTCGGTCACCAGGGCCGACCCGTTTTTGGCCTTCGTCTTCTCGACCGCCTCGGCCAAGGCATCTTCCGCGGCGCGCTGAATGTTGACGTCGATCGTCGTCACGATATCCACGCCATCAATCGCGGCAACCTTTTTATAGGCGCCGCCTGCGATATAGCTACCGTCCCTCGCCCGCTCACGCACCAGCGAACCGTTGGTTCCGGTCAAAAGCTTGTTGTACTGTTTTTCGAGGCCCGTCAGACCGTCGTTGTCCACGTTTACCACGCCAAGCACCTGCGATGCCAGGTTGCCGTAGGGGTACACGCGCTTCATGGCCTGCTCAAAGAGCACACCGGGCAGATTCTTCTTCTCCAGCGCCGCGACATCGTCCTCGTCCACCTGACGTTTGATATACACCCAGGTGCCATCCGACTCAACGAGCTCGCGACAGGTCTTTTTATCGATTCCCGTAGCTTTGACCAGTGCCGATACCGTCTTGTCAACGTCCTCGATAAGCTGAGGATTCACGGCGATGTTGCGGCATTCGACCGACGACGTCAGCACGTTGCCGTTACGGTCGTAGATGGTACCGCGCTTGGCATATAGCGTCTGCGCGAGCAAGCGACGTGCATCGGCGCGGTCGCGTAGCTTATCGGCTTCCACGATTTGATAGTCGGCAAGGCGAAGGACGCCCAAACCCAAGCCAAACCCGATGAAGCCCATGACGGCTTTGCGACGGGGCAGCGGCGTGCCCGTGAGCCATTCGGTCGACGAGCTCTTGCGCGGTCTGGTGTTATGCATCTGAGGGCCACTCGAGCCACGGAGACGCGACGCAGGGTCGTTGCCATAGGACGGCCCCGCGTTGTAAGATGGCCGACCCGTTCCTTGATAACCAGAACGTCCCCGCGAGGAGGGACGTCCAGACCCGTGGTCCCCGTCGGAACCGCGGCGATAGTCATTTGTCATACTCAGCTACCGTCTTATTTACTGAGCGGCCGCAGTCGAGCTAGCGCCCGCGGCTGCATCCTGCGAAAAGTCAAGCGTAACGCTCTCGCTGGGCTCCACCATGCCATAGGCGCCCGCAAGATCGCGAATACGCGTGTCGGCACCATAGACCGAATGCATGACCTCAAGGTTAGAACTCTCGTCGGTCGCCTTCTCGAGCGTGTTGGTAAGCTCTGCGTTGCCGTTGAGCACCTGGGCCGTAACACCGGCAAGCGCCACGCGCGCGACACCGATCGTCATGAAGACAGCCGCAATGATGCAAACCGTTTTAAGAACGCTCATGAAAACCGGGCTTACCGCCTGGTTTGCCTGACGGCCCGCGCCCGTGTAGACATCAAAACGCGGCGTGCGTTGCTCACGAGGGGCAACGGGCGCCTGCGGTGCCTCGCGGTAGGCGGGCATGGCGTTCATATCATAGGCGAGTGCTGCGTTTGAGGTGTTATAGCCCATGATATGCCGCCTCCCATCCCGAGTACGTTGGTAGTGTGTTTAAGCTTCGTTTATGGTGCGAGCGGGAGGTCCAATTTCGCGCGGTCGCGCCTACAGGCGCTGCGCCACGCGGATTTTGGCTGATCTCGCCCGAGGGTTGCGCGCGACCTCATCGGGTTGGGCAACCAAGGGTTTGCGGGTGATGACCTTGAGTATCGGCACGTTGCCGCACACGCACACCGGAATCTCCGGCGGACACGTGCACCCCTGGCTCATCTCCTTAAAGTGGTTCTTTACGATACGGTCCTCGAGCGAGTGATACGAGATGACGCAGATGCGTCCGCCCGGGTTGAGCCACCTGGTGGCGGCGTCAAGCCCCCTCTCGAGCACATCGAGCTCGTGGTTGACCTCGATGCGAATGGCCTGGAAGCTCTTCTTGGCCGGGTGTCCACCATGCCGACGAGCGGCAGCCGGAATGCCAGCCTTGATGATCTCGACAAATTGACCGGTGGTTTCGATCGGTTCTTGCTCGCGACGGCGCACGATCTCGCGCGCAATCTGCGAGGCGAACTTCTCTTCGCCATAGACGCGTAGAATTCGGGCGAGGTCGTGTTCGTTATAGGTGTTGATGACCTCAGCTGCGTTTAGGGTGTTGTTACCCGGATCCATCCGCATGTCCAATGGGGCATCTTCGTTATACGAAAAGCCCCTGCCAGGGATATCGAGTTGCGGTGACGAAACGCCCAAGTCAAACAGGAAGCCATCGACCCCGGGCACCTCGGCCGAGCAAAGCAGCTCGTCCAAGTCGCCGAAGTTGCCCTTCAGCAGCTGGTGCGGGACGCCGGGAACCTCGCGGTCCAGACGGGCGCCAGCGGCCTCGAGGGCCATGTCGTCCTGATCGACGCCGAGCAAAAGGCCCGTCTCCCCCACCTGCGCGGCCATCTTTACCGAATGACCGGCACCGCCAAGGGTGCAATCGCAGACAACGGAGCCGCTCTTGAGCTGCAGCGACTCAAGCACTTCGCCGAGCATGACAGGTTCATGCCGATATTCTTGTGTCAAGATCCCACGCTCCATCCGTTACTCGTGCCTTGCCCTTACGAGAAGAAGAGGTCAAGCAGAGCCTCGTCGTCATCGTCCTCATCGGCCGCGGCGCGGTCCCAAACCTCAAGGTGGTCGTAGTTGCCCACAACCGTGACCTCGCGGTCAAGGTTCGCCTGCTTGCGGAGAGACTCAGAAAGACCGATACGACCGGCGCTGTCCACATCCATCGACGTGGTGCGCTTGTTGATCGCCCTCATGAGCTTCTGGTCGTTGATGTCACGCGGGTTAAAACCCTCGTGGCCCTCACGACCCGCGAAGAGTCCTTCGACCCACTTATCGAAGGCCTCGGCAGAGAACACGTACAGAGCATCGACATCCAGGGCTTTGAACACGCGAACGTGCTCTCCAAGTTCCTCGCGAAGGGGTGCCTGTCTCTTATACACATCTGACGCTGCCG
>URWZ01000084.1 GCA_900551625.1 uncultured Collinsella sp. | reverse complement strand
GCGTTGCTCCGGCCACGCGCTCGAGCTATAACACGCGCGCTCGCCGTGGTGCCCAAAAGAAAAGCTCCCCGGTGCCTATGATTATCGGTGGCGTCGTCGCCGTGCTTGCGCTTGTCGCGATCGTTTTCTTTGTCGTGCCAGCTGTCAAGGGCTTTTTTGCTGGTGAGGATGCGAAAGTCACTGCTGGCCAGCAGGTTACTATCACTATTCCCGATGGTGCCTCGGGTGACAGCATCGCTTCGATTCTCTCCGAGAACCATATCGTCGAAAATCCCAAGGATTATTACGCGGCGGTCAAAAAGCTCAACGCCGACATGTCGCTCAAGCCCGGCACCTACTCGTTCACCACGCTCATGGACGCGACCAAGGTCGTTCAGCAGCTCATGGAGGGCCCCAATGCGGGCTCCGATGCGCTCACGATTCCTGAGGGCCTGACGGTCGATCAGGTCGCCGACCGCGTGGCCAAGGCGTACGACAGCATTTCTAAGGAAGACTTCCTCAATCAGGCAAAGGCCTCCAACTATGTGAAGGACTATAGCTTCCTTGAGGGCGCTGCAAACGATTCGCTCGAGGGCTTCCTATTCCCCAAGACCTATTCGTTGGGTAAGAAACCGAGCGCCGATGATGTGATTCGCGCCATGCTCGATCAATTCAACACCGAGTACAAGTCGCTCGATTTTGCCGGCTGCGAAGCCAAAATCAAGGAGCGCTACGGCGTGGAGATGTCTGATTACGACATCATCAATCTCGCTTCCATCGTTGAGCGCGAAGGCCTCAACGCCGAGCAGCGCGCGCATGTCGCCTCGGTGTTCTACAACCGTCTTTCCGGCAAGCTCGATGGTCTGCGCTACCTCAATAGCGATGCGACCATGATGTATGTCACCGGCGGCGAGGTTACCGCCGACGACCTGCAGAGCGATAGCCCGTATAACACCTATAAGCACGAGGGCCTGCCGCCCACGCCCATCTGCTCTCCGTCACTCGAGGCGCTCAAGGCAACCCTTGAGCCCACCGACTCCGATGACCTGTATTTCTACATTACGCAGGACGAGGAGTATTTCTCTCAGACCTACGAAGAGCACCAACAGTCTTGGAATTAAACATGAGGATTTTCAGCCCCAAACGATATGTTGCCTCGGTCGACCGCATCGACCTTGATACCCTGTGGGCCGACGGCAAGCGCGCCATTTTGCTCGACCGCGATAACACCCTGGTGCCGCGTGATACCGAGCAGGTTCCCGCTGCCGTCTCGGCCTGGCTCGACGCCGCTCGTGCCAAGGGCTTTAAGCTGTGCATGGTGTCGAACAACTGGCATCGCGACCAGGTCATGAGCTCAGCACGCGAGCTGGGGCTCGAGGCCATCAGCCATGCTATGAAGCCTGCACCGTTTGCTCTCAAGGCCGGTCTTAAGCGCTTGGGCGCCACGGCCGATGAGGCTGTGCTGATCGGTGACCAGCTGTACACGGACGTGTGGAGCGGTAACTTTGCCGGCGTCGACACGATCTTGGTAAAGCCACAGGCAACTCAGGACCTGTGGTATACGCAGATCTTCCGTATCTTTGAGCGCCGGGCCCTGCGCGACCTTCCCTGCGAGGAATAGGTTTCGTCATGTCCCAGCACACCAAGCACGGCTGCGACCATATCTTCTTTATCGGGTTTTTGGGTGCGGGCAAATCGACGCTCGCACGCAACGTGGGCACGATGTTCAAGCGTCGGTTTATTGATACCGACCGCCTTGTCGTGCGCCGTTGCGGCAAATCGGTAACCGAGATTTTTGAAACCGAGGGCGAGGAGCGCTTTCGCGAGCTCGAAACCTCGGCGCTCCGTTCGCTCCAAAGCGAGCGCAGCTTGCTGGTTTCGTGCGGTGGCGGCATTGTCGAGACGCCGGTCAATATCGAGCTCATGCACCAGATGGGTACCTGTGTGTACCTCGAGGGCGATTTTGAGGATTCGATGCGCCAGATCCGCCGCTCCGACACGCGTCCCGATTTCCGCTCGCCCGAGCACGCGGCGCTGCTCTTTGAGCATCGCCGTCCGTTGTATCGTCAAGCTGCCGATCTTACCCTTGATATTCGCAACAAGTCCTTCGAGGACGTTTCCTACCTTTGTGCCGAGATGCTTTTGGAGCGTGGACTGCTATGATTCGCCGTCAACTTATCAATTTCCAAAACCGCAGTGTCGATGTCCGCGTCGGATTGGGCGCGTTCGATGAGCTGTCGCGCATGTTTGCCTCGGCTGTGGGCAAGCCTAAGCGCGCGATGGTCGTTTGGAGCACTGCCACGTCAGAGCGTTTTGGCGAGGTCGTCGGGCATGCGCTGGTCGACGCCGGTTTTGCCGTGTCGCCGCTAGTCCTCGAGGTTTCGCCTGCTGGTGCCACGCTGGCCGATGCTGATGCTATCTTTGGCGCCCTGTCTGCCAACGGCGTTACCTGCGACGATCTGGTTGTCGCCGTTGGCGATGCCGCAACCTGCTCGGTTGTTAGCTGGTGCGCAAACCAGTGGTGCGGCCGAACCGAGTGCGCGCTGTTGCCGACGACGTTCGACGCCATGCTCACGGTCGCGACGACCATGAAGCCGCTCGTCGCCTCGTCGGCGAATGCACTTCCCGCTATCGCGTTCCGTCCCGAGCCGGGCTTGGTCGTGTGTGACCTCGACCTTGTTCGCGAGGCGGTCCCGGAGGACCTCAAGCTCGGCTATGTCGTACTTGTTGGCACCATGCTTTCGAGCAGCAAGTCCCGCTGGAATCAGTTTACCGAGACCGTCCCCGAGATTCTCGCGGGCGAGGAGGTCGCGCTCGTCAATGCCGTGCAGTGGTCCCAGACCGCGCGCAAAGACGTGATCATGGCCACGAACCCCAGTGCTCGCCATGCGCTCGATTTTGGCAAGACGGGGGAGCGCACCCTTCGCGCCTGCTTGGGCGATGCTGCGGCACATGTCCCCGCATACCAGCTGCTTTCCGAGGGCATGCGCTTTGAGGCGCGCCTAGCACATGATGCTTGCGACTTCGGTATCGACTATGTGTTTGAGGTCGATGACTGCCTGGAGGACTTTGGCATCGAGGAGCTTGGCTTCGACCTGGAGCCCACTGCGTTTATTGAGGAGTTCCGCAAGCAGCAGTTCGCTCGCTCAAACCGCAGTATGCTGCCGCTGCCCGCGGCACTTGGCGCCATTCGTCTAACGAGCGTTGAGGACGAGGTTCTTGAGCGCCATGCTCATGCCTACTTGGCTTCTCGCAAAGAACTTCTCTAAGTTTTATTGACATCCATCGTCTTTCGTATCATGTTGAGGTGCGGGTTTTCAATCGGTTGCGGATCGCGTGCGAATCCGTCTTTCGATCGGGACCCGTCCCGCTTTTATGAGGACATCAAGAAAGGAATCTGCATGTCTGAGTTTGCTGCCGGTCCTGCCGGTCGTATCGAGCGTGTCCGTGCCCTGATGGCCGAGCGCGGCTACGACGCCATCGTCGTGCGCGACGAGGCCAATCTCCGTTGGCTCACGGGCGTGAAGGGCGTCTTCGACTACACCTTCGAGTTCCCGCACGCGGCGTTTATTACGGCCGACCAGTGCCTGTTCCATACCGACTCGCGCTACCTCAACAGCTTTGAGGAGAACACGCCCGCCGGCAGCCCTTGGGTCTACGACATGGACGAGGGCACCATCCCCGGTTGGGTCGCCGGCAAGATCGCGGCCAACAAGTGCCGTGTCTGCGCCGTCGAGGATGACATGCAGATTAACTTCTACCAGGGTATTCAGCGTGGTCTGGAGGACCGCTCCGTTGCCTGCATGCTGCCGCTGATGCATGACGACATCCGCAAGATGCGTGCCATCAAGGATGCAGAGGAGATCGAGCTCATGCGCCACGCGCAGTCGATTACCGATGCTGCCTTCCAGCACATGCTCGGCTTTATTAAGCCCGGCATGACCGAGAAGCAGGTCCGCAACGAGCTCGAGAACTTTATGTTCGCCAACGGCGCCGACAGCCTGGCCTTTGGCTCCATCGTCGCGAGCGGTCCCAACACCGCCAATCCGCATGCCGTCCCGAGCGACCGTGTGATCGAGAAGGGTGACTTTGTCCTCATGGATTACGGTGCGGGCTACTGTGACTACCGCTCCGACATGACGCGTACCGTCGTGATGGGCGAGCCCACCCAGGAGCAGCTCGACCTGTACGCGCTCGTGCGCCGCACGCACGAGGAGTGCGTCGCCGCCATCCATCCGGGCGTCGAGGGCAACGACATTTTCAAGCTTTCCAAGAAGATCATCGGCGATGCCGGCTATGGCGATTACTACAACCATGGTCTGGGCCACGGCGTGGGCATCGACATCCACGAGCTGCCTAACTTCAACCGCAGCAAGAACACCATCGAGATCGGCTCGGTTGTCACCATGGAGCCCGGCGTCTACCTGCCCGGCGTGGGCGGCGTGCGCCTTGAGGACTACGGCGTGGTCACCGAGAACGGCTACGAGCCCTTCACCAAGACCCCGCACGACCTGCATATTATCGATTGCTAAACCATCCATTTGGGTTTTTGGAGGCGGGGCGTCCGGAACGATTCGGGCGCCCCGCGTTCTCTTTTTATGCGCTCGCCGCAGCCGCCGTCTGCAAGTGTATAATTTCGCTCGTATGTAATTTGGACGCTTGTGCGTCTAGCCAATAACAAGAAAGGTCGCTATGCCTACTATCTCTACCGCCGACTTCAAGAACGGCCTCGGTCTCCGCATTAAGGACAAGGTCTACACCATCGTCGAGTTCCAGCACGTCAAGCCGGGCAAGGGCGGCGCGTTTGTGCGCTACAAGACCCGCGACATCAAGAGCGGCCGCGTCGTCGAGAACACCTGCAACGCCGGCACCAAGTTCGAGAGCGTCATGCTCACCACCCGTGAGTTCCAGTACCTCTACAACGACGGCGCCGACTACATCTTCATGGATAACGAGTCCTACGAGCAGGTTCCCGTTCCCGAGGATATGGTGGGCGAGAACGCCAAGTGGCTGCGCGAGAATGACACCTGCCAGCTGCTCTTCGCCGACGATGAGCTCATGGGCGTGACTCCGCCGATGTTCATCGAGACCACCATCGTCCAGACCGACCCGGGCTTCAAGGGCGATACCGTCCAGGGTTCCACCAAGCCGGCCACCATCGACACCGGCGCTGTCATCCAGGTCCCCATGTACCTCAACGAGGGCGAGGTCATTAAGGTTGACACCCGCGACGGCAAGTTCGTCTCCCGCGTCTAGCAACCAACTCTTCTAGGAGGACTCATGCCCCAGGAAATCAAGATTGACGGCATCGGCATTTCGCCCGATGTTCTGACCGCCATCGTCTCGCGCGCCGTCACGGATGTCGAGGGCATCGCCTCCGTGGGCGTCAAGGACCTTGCCACCAACCTTGTCTCTATGATGCTTTCGTCCAAGGCCCCGGCTTCCGAGCCGGCGGTCGAGGCCGAGGTCATCGGCGACAAGCTCGCGCTTACCGTGCGCGTCGTGGTGTTCTTTGGCTATCCGTTCAAGAAACTCGCCGAGGCCGTTCGCGCCGCCGTGGTTGCCGCCATCGACGCCCAGGTGGGCGTCGAGGTCGAGCGCGTTGACGTTTGCATCGACGGCCTCGTTTTCCCCAAGGAGTAACCTTTGAGCCTTAAGGTTTATCGCGGGCGTACGCTTGCCCGCAGTCAGGCGCTGCAGCTGCTGTTCCAGGCCGAGGCCACGGACAGCCCGCTCGAGCGCGTCCTCGAGGGCGATTTCCTGATCTCGAAGGGTCCCCTCGATCCCTACGCGCTGGAGCTGTGCCGCGGTGCCTACGAGCACATCGACCGCATCGACTGCGCCCTGCGCTCCGTCGCCAAGAACTGGGATCTTATGCGTATGCCCGGTGCCGACCGCAATCTGCTGCGTATCGCCGTCTATGAGATGCGCTTCCTCACCGACGAGGAGGTCTCGGACGCCATCGTGATCAACGAGGCAGTCGAGCTTGCCAAGGCCTATGGTACCGACCAGTCCGCGTCGTTTGTCAACGGCGTGCTAGGCAAGATCGCTCGTAGCGAGGAGCTGCCGGGCGAGGATCTCTATCAGGAGCTGCTGGCCGAGGACCGTGCCCGCGAGGAGGCCCAGGCTGCCGAGGCTGCCGCCAAGGTCGCCGCCGCTCAGGCTGCGGCCGGCGTTCTCGATGAGGACGCCGAGGTCGCCGAGGCCGAGACCGGTACCGTCGAGGAGTAGCCATGCCAGAGGGTTCCGTCCGCAACTTCGACGAGATCTCGGACCGTTTGGACCAGATTATCGCGACCGTTCGCTCTAAGGATACGTCCCTGGAGCGTTCGCTCGATCTGTTTGACGAGGCGATTGAGCTGGGCTCCCGTGCGGTCGATATGGTCGATAAGTTTGAGTTGACGCCTCGCGAGGCCGATAAGCTCGAGCAGGAATACGATGAGGATGCGGCAAACGAATCCCAGGATAGCCAGGCCGCGTCTCCGGATACGAATGGTTGATGGCATTCATGAAACGTGTGCGTCTTGATGACGAACTGATTTCACAGGGCATCTGCGCTGATCGCGCGGATGCCCTTCGCACTCTTATGGCCGGCTTGGTCTCGAGTGGCGGCGAGCGCTTGACTTCGCCGGGCCTTAAGGTAATCCCGGGCCTTCCGCTGCACGTGAAGGGGCGCATTCCCTATGTTGGCCGCGGCGGTCTTAAGCTCGAAGGCGCGCTTGATGCGTTTGGCATCAATCCGACGGGCCTTGCCTGTCTGGATGTGGGCTGCTCTACCGGCGGCTTTACCGATTGTCCTGTCTCTTATACACATCTCCGAGCCCAC
>URWZ01000083.1 GCA_900551625.1 uncultured Collinsella sp. | reverse complement strand
TCCGAGGGTCGTGGGTTCGAGCCCCATCTAGCACCCCAAAAGAAAAGGCGAGAGTAAATAACTCTCGCCTTTTCTTTTAGAGGGAAGTCTCTCAAATGAGATATTACATTTCTCTCCTGTGTTGCGTTAGCGAAATTTTCGGCTGAGTCCTAAAAATATCAATGATTATACTTTTGTGAATGAGGGTTGGACTGGGTAAGGAGAAATAAAAAATTCTATTTCCCATTTTGTTTGGGCTAAACCTGTGTTTATATTTGTGGAATATAGGAGGTGTTTTTGCAAAAAAACTTAAACAAGTTCAGGTTTTTGCAGTTGACTTTCACTATATTTGTAAAATATAGGATGCGGTTCGGCAGAGTCAAATTGGAAATGTGATTTCCGTTTGCCTTTGCGCTCACCTTTCGCTATATTTGTCAAAACTAATCAAAGTATGGGACAAAATTTTGGATTTGTAAAAGTGGCAGCGGCGATTCCTCGTGTGGAGATAGCCGATTGTATATATAATGAGAGAGAAATATATAATCAGATAATAGAGGCTGTTCATCGAAATGTACAAATTATTGTTTTCCCGGAACTTTCTATAACAGCCTACACTTGTGGCGATTTATTCGGCCATACGCTTTTATTGGAACAGGCTCGAAAGGCTTTGTCTCTGTTGGTGGAGGAGACTAGCGATTATCCGATATTATGTATCGTGGGAATGCCTGTGGCTGCTGGGAATTGTTTATATAATTGTGCCGTAGTATTCCAATCGGGTAAAATATTGGGAGTCGTTCCCAAAAGCTATTTGCCCAATTATAAGGAATTTTATGAGGAACGTTGGTTTACTTCTGGTATTTCGGCAACGATCGATACTATTGAACTATGTGGTGATAGAGTTCCGTTCGGTACAGATTTATTATTTGAGAGTGCAGGTGTTGTCGTGGGAGTAGAATTGTGCGAAGATTTATGGGTCCCTATACCTCCCAGTTCATATCTTGTACAGCAAGGTGCAGATATTATAGTAAATTTGTCGGCTACGAATGAGTTGATAGGGAAACACTCTTATCTTCTTTCTCTTGTCCGGCAACAATCGGCGAGGTGTGTGGCTGGATATGTTTATGCTTCGGCCGGGTTTGGAGAGTCTTCTACCGATTTGGTATTTGCAGGGAATGGCCTTGTTGTAGAGAATGGTAGTATTCTTGCCGAATCGAAGCGTTTTTCTTCAACGCCTCAACTTGTAGTAAGTGAAATCGATGTGGAGCGGTTGCGTACGGAGAGAAGAGTGATGACTTCGTTTGCAAAGGGAGCTTGGGCACATGGCAGAGATGCACGTTTCATTCCGTTTGTCTTAAACGATATTCCATTGCGGTTGACCCGTAAGGTGGGGGCTTTCCCTTTTGTGCCTTCCGATTCGTTGGTCTTGAACGAACGTTGTGCCGAAATACTCGATATGCAAAGTTCGGGGTTAGCCAAGAGGTTGGTACATACCCAAGCTCAAAGTGTGGTTCTCGGTATTTCGGGCGGTTTAGATTCGACATTGGCTTTGTTGGTCGCAGTCAGAACACTCGATAAACTCGGTTGGAATCGAGAGAAGATAATAGGTGTGACTATGCCGGGATTCGGGACGACAGGTCGTACCTATCATAATGCTATGATGTTAATGCGTTCGTTGGGTATAACTATTCGGGAAATTTCTATTCGGGAGGCTTGTGAGCTTCATTTTAAAGATATTGACCACGATATTTCAATCCAAGATATTACTTACGAAAATTCCCAAGCGCGGGAACGTACACAAATTTTGATGGATATAGCGAACCAGACCGGAGGATTGGTTATAGGAACCGGGGATTTGTCTGAATTGGCATTAGGTTGGGCCACATATAATGGTGATCACATGTCGATGTATGCTATCTCAACAAGTATTCCCAAAACTTTGGTTAAGTATTTGGTGAGCTGGGTTGCCGAGAATGAGCTGGTAGGCGAGGCGCGGGATACGTTGATCGATATTGTCAATACTCCTATTAGTCCAGAATTGATACCTGCCGATGAAAATGGAGAGATAAAGCAGAAGACCGAGGATTTGGTGGGCCCGTACGAGCTGCACGACTACTTCCTCTACTACCTGCTGCGTTTTGGCTTTGAGCCGGGCAAGATCTACCGCATGGCGCTCAAGAGCTTCGAGGGCGTCTACGACGCCAAGACCGTCCACACGTGGTTGCGTACGTTCTATCGTCGCTTCTTTGCCCAGCAGTTTAAGCGCAGCTGCCTGCCCGATGGTCCCAAGGTGGGCTCGGTGACGCTCAGCCCGCGCGGCGATTGGCGTATGCCGAGTGACGCCAGCTCGCGTCTGTGGCTTGCGCAGATCGATGCGCTCAATGCAATTGACTAAGGTTGGCTAAATTGAACCAATACGGGGGTTGCAAGCGTTACACTTTTGCAATCTGATGGCCCGTATCGCGCGGCGCTCTTGTCGGAGCGCCGCGTTTTTCATATCGAAAGGTGGCACCATGCAGGCATCGCAGCGTCTCGACCGCTTTGGCGCGGAGGTCTTCGCCTCGCTCAACAACAAGCTTCTCGCGCTGAAGGCTCAGGGCAAGACCATTTACAACATGAGCGTGGGCACGCCCGACTTTAAGCCGTACGACCACGTGGTCGAGGCGCTCACGCAAGCAGCCCAAGATCCCGAGATGTGGAAGTATGCCCTGCGTGACCTGCCCGAACTCAAGCAGGCCGTGTGCGATTACTATGAGCGTCGCTTTGGCGTTTCGGGCATTACGCCGTCCATGGTGCAGTCGTGCAACGGCACGCAGGAGGGCGTGGGCCATTTGGGCCTGGCCCTGCTCGATCCGGGCGACACTATTTTGGTTCCCGATCCGTGCTACCCGGTCTTTGAGGCGGGTGCCAAGATCGCCGATGCCAAGCTCGAGTACTATCCGCTGGTTGCCGAGCACAATTACCTGCCCTATGTGGCGGGCATCGATCCCGAAGTGGCCGACCGCGCCAAGTATATGATCGTGTCGCTGCCCGCCAACCCGGTGGGCTCGGTGGGCACGCCCGAGGTCTACGAGGAGATCATCGCTTTTGCCCGCGAGCACGACCTGCTCATCGTTCACGACAACGCATACTCCGACATCGTGTTTGACGGCGAGCCCGGCGGCAGCTTCTTGCAGTATCCCGGTGCGCTCGAGGTGGGCGTTGAGTTCTTCTCGCTCTCCAAGTCGTTTAACGTCACCGGTGCCCGCATCGGCTTTTTGGTCGGCCGAGAGGACGTGGTCTCTGCCTTTGCCAAGCTGCGCAGCCAGATCGACTTTGGCATGTTCTTCCCGATCCAGAAGGCCGCCATCGCCTGCCTGAACGGTCCGCGCGATGAAGTCGAGGCGCAGCGTCTGAAGTACCAGGAGCGCCGCGACGCCCTGTGCGACGGTCTTGAGGGCTTGGGCTGGGAGCGCCCCAACGCGCATGGCTCTATGTTTGTGTGGGCCAAGCTTCCCGGTGGCCGCACCGATTCCATGGCGTTTTGCGAGGAGCTTATGGAGAAGGCCGGCGTTGTGGTGACGCCGGGCGCGAGCTTTGGTCCTTCGGGCGAGGGACACGTGCGTATGGCGCTGGTTTTGCCGCCCGACCAGATCGCTTTGGCTGTCGAGGCCATCCGCGAAGCGGGCCTGTATTAGAAAGCTATTTCGGCTCGTCAATAGCTCGAAACCGATTTCGTGCAGTTATTTTACGAATTCTGCAAATAATTTCGGCAAACGGTCGATATTTGGCTGCGAATAGGAGCATAATCAAAGTCCCGATTGGATGTATTGGGATTACGGCAAGCCGCTCGGGTCGTTCCCGGGCGGCTTGTTTGTGGAGAGAGATGGGAGTTTCTAATGGTTAACGAGAAGAAGGTCGCTATTGTCGGCTGCGGTTTCGTCGGTTCGTCTTCGGCGTTCGCGCTGATGCAGAGTGGTCTGTTCTCCGAGATGGTTCTCATCGACGTGGACAAGAACCGCGCTGAGGGTGAGGCTCTGGATATTGCGCACGGCATGACGTT
Organism: uncultured Collinsella sp.; assembly: GCA_900551625.1. Classification (GTDB taxonomy): domain Bacteria; phylum Actinomycetota; class Coriobacteriia; order Coriobacteriales; family Coriobacteriaceae; genus Collinsella. The sequence goes on along the minus strand of URWZ01000083.1, from coordinate 2,953 downwards.
TGCCGAGCCGATGAAGATCTACGCCGGCGATTATTCCGATGTCGCCGACGCCGCCATGATCGTCGTCACTGCTGGCGCTGCCCAGAAGCCCGGTGAGACCCGCCTGGACTTGGTCAACAAGAACGTCAGCATCTTTAAGTCCATTATTCCCGAGATTAAGAAGTCCGGCTTCGACGGCATTCTGCTCATCGTCTCCAACCCGGTCGATGTTCTGACCTACGCCGCCATCAAGATGTCCGGCCTGCCCGAGGGCCACGTCATCGGTTCCGGCACCGTGCTCGACACCGGCCGCCTGCAGCAGATGCTTGGTGCCCACGTCGAGGTTGACCCGCGCGATGTCCAGGCCTATGTCATGGGCGAGCACGGCGACTCCGAGTTTGTCGCTTGGTCCAGCGCCCAGGTTGCCGGCGTGCCGCTGAACACCTTCTGCGAGCTTCACGGTCATCTGGAGCATGAGGCTGCCGAGAAGCGCATCGCCGAGGACGTCAAGAACTCCGCCTACACCATCATCGAGAAGAAGCACGCCACCTACTACGGCGTCGCCATGGCCGTTAAGCGCATCTGCACTGCCGTCATGCGCGATGAGCAGACCGTTCTGCCCGTTTCCTCGCTCATGGTGGGCGAGTATGGCCTGTCCGATCTTGCCATCTCCATGCCGACGGTCGTTGGCCGCGACGGCGTTGTCTGCCGCGTCCCCGTGCCGCTGAACGATGGCGAGCAGCATGAGCTCACCGCCTCTGCAAAGGCCCTCAAGGACATCATCGACAGCGTCGACTTCTCCTGCTAAATCAAGCTTGCTAGAGCAAAAAGTTACAATGAAGGCGTCCGGGTCCACACGGCCCGGGCGCCTTTTTGGTGCAAGGTAACCTGACCCCAATGCACCATAGTTGATGGGAGGGCCATGTCGGATTCGCCTAATTTTTTGACCTATGCCCAGACGGCGTTTGATCCGTTTGAGGAGAGGCCGTTCTGCGCGGTGGATAGCCTCGTCTTTGCGTGGTTGTCCTATTTGCGTTTGCCGGGTGATATGGCGGAGCTGACGAACTGGCAGGGCCTAGACGTACGCGAGCTGCTGCGTGCCGAGTGCTACCGGGACATGATTGACGACTTGTGGGATCCAGAGGGGAGCAGGGCCTTGTTGGAGGCCGTGGCAGCAAGCCCTCGCTACCGTGGCGTGCACGTTTGCGGCTATCGTGCCGTGAGCGATGTGGTGGCGACAGAGCAGTTTGCAGCCATGGCGTTCCGGTTTCCGGCGGGGTTTAGCTATCTTTCCTTCCGGGGGACCGACAGCACGATTGTGGGCTGGAAAGAGGACTTTAACATGGCGTTCCGGTATCCTGTGCCGGCCCAGGAATCCGCGGCGCGTTATGTGGACGAGGCGGCGGATGCGATTGACGGGCCGCTTTTGTGCGGAGGTCATTCCAAGGGTGGAAACCTTGCGGTGTACGGTGCGGCGATGTGCTCCGATGTCGCCCGTGCGCGAATCGAACGGGCGTATTCCCATGATGGTCCGGGTTTCGTCGAGGAGTTTCTGAACGGCAACGCCTTTGCCGATCTTTCCGGTCGAATCGACAAGACGCTACCTCGGTCGTCGATCTTTGGCATGATGTTCGAGACGCAGGAGGACTATGCCATCGTTGAGAGCACCGAGTTCAGTCTGCTGCAGCACAATCCCTTTAGCTGGGTGGTTGATGGTCGCGACTTCGTGTACTGTGAGCGCCTGTCCGCCGGTGCTCGATACGTTGATGGCTCCATTCGCGAGATGCTGCTTGCAGTTTCGCCTAGCGAGCGCGAGCGTTTTGTAGATGCGTTGTTCTCCGTGTTTGAGGCTACGGGTGCTGAGCGGTTTGCGGATATCGCTGGGAATCTGCGCGAGAGCCTGCCCGTGATGCTCCAGGCTGCGCAAGGGTTTGACAAGGATACGCGACGCTTTGTCTCGCAGACCATCGTGGCAATTCTTAAGTGTGCGCTGCTGCCCAAACGACCCCAGATCGACATGCCCGCCGCCGGCAAGAGTTTGGCAGAACAGCTCGAGGCTTGGCAGTCCGAGCTCCTGCGCTAGCCATTGGTGCAAAGCAACCTGTCCCCGATGCACCAATCTTCGATGCGCCTGGGGCGGGCTCGACCGCTATACTGGTTCGTGCCGAAATCGATCTAGAACGGAATGCCGTATATGAAAATCAATCACGCGATTCTGCATATCCTGGACTTTGACTCTGCCGTCAACGTTATGAGCCAGCGCGAGCTCGATACCGAAAGCCGTGCCGTGCGCAATTTCGTAACCACGCATCTGCGCCGTGCACGCACCTCGGCCGACAATAAACGCGCCACGTTTGCCGAGAACTCTGCGTTTGGCGGCGAGCTCAAGGGCTATTTCTTTGGCGAGCGCGAGTTCGTGGACCTGTCGCAGCAGATTGCGGAGTTTATCTCTTCCGAGCTCACCAAAGCCGAGAAAGCCGAGTCCACCGACGTGCTCGTGGCCGATTTTGACGACGATGAGGATGCCCGCTGGTTTGCCGTGATGCTGCTGGGCTCCAAGCAGGCTTTTATGCACGAAGTGGGCCGCGAGGAGGGGGAGGTGCGCAACGACATCGCGCGCCACTACGCCATTCTGCCGAACCCCTCGCAAAAGGTGCCGAGCTATGCCATCGTGCGCGCAAGCACCATGGAGATCGGCTACGTGGACAAGAAGCGCAAGATTGCCGGCGAGGATCGCATGCTCATTCCCGACGGCCTGCTGCAATGCGACACGGGCGTTTCGGGTAAGGAGGTCATCGACACGGTGACGCGCGTGGTCGAGGAGGTCGCTGAAGAGCACGGCGCCAACACGGCCGTAGCGCTCGCCAAGGTCAAAGCCGCCGTTGCCGAGAAGGTTGAAGACGACGAGGAGCTGCCGCCTTGGGATATCGTCGACGAGGTCTTTGAGGACGAACCGGTTATCAAGGCTGTCTCT
>URWZ01000082.1 GCA_900551625.1 uncultured Collinsella sp. | reverse complement strand
GCTCCATCTGCATCACCCGTGAGCAGAAGGGCATCGGCCGCGGCCAAGCCTCCGCGCTCATCGACGTGTGCCGCGCGCGTGACGAGTACTACGAGGAGACTGGCGTCTACGTGCCTGTGTGCTCCGACGGCGGCATCGTCTACGACTACCACATGACGCTCGCCCTTGCCATGGGCGCCGACTTTATGATGCTGGGCCGCTACTTCGCCCGCTTTGACGAGAGCCCGACTGAGCGCGTCAACGTCAACGGCCAGTACATGAAGGAGTACTGGGGCGAGGGTTCTGCGCGTGCCCGCAACTGGCAGCGCTACGACCTGGGCGGCGCCGCGAAGCTCAGCTTCGTCGAGGGTGTCGACTCCTACGTTCCCTACGCCGGTTCCCTCAAGGACGGCGTGGGCGGCACGCTCTACAAGGTCAAGTCCACGATGTGCAACTGCGGTGCCCTTTCGATCCCCGAGCTCCAGGAAAAGGCACGCCTGACCCTGGTGAGCTCGACCTCGATCGTCGAAGGCGGCGCCCACGATGTAGTCGTCAAGGATTCCCAGCAGAGCGTTTCCTATCGATAAGCGGCTTTCCCAAGCACCGCACCTTGCCGTTCAAACCGTCGCTCGCGTACCAAAGTACGCGTCGCTCCTCTTTCACGGCAATCTGCGGCACTTAGAAAACCCGACCATGCTTGGGCGGATAACAGATAGCGGTTGATTCACAACCACGTTATTTAGATAAAGCGAGATGCCTGCAAGTCGCAGGCATCTCGCTTGTCGTATTTGCTATCATCATGCGAGTTAACGATGTGGCGGGGCGTTCTTACCTTTGCTCGCTGCAAGTTCCGCACGAGCCGAAGAGCACTTAATGTGCTCTTCGTGCGAGCAGGACTGTCCGCAGCAGCGAGTAAAGGTAAGAACGCCCCGCCCCAACCGAGATAACAAAGGAGCTGATATGTGCGATTGCACAGATCATAAGGACGAGATCCCTGCCTACGACGCGCAGGCCATTGAGTCCAAGTGGATGAAGGCCTGGGAGGACTCTAACCTCTTTGCCGTCGACACCGACGACAGCAAGCCCAAGAAGTATGTGCTCGAGATGTTCCCGTATCCGTCGGGCGACCTGCACATGGGCCACGCTCGCAACTATACCATCGGCGATGCCATGGCCCGTCAGGCCCGCATGCGCGGCTACGACGTGCTGCACCCCATCGGCTTTGACGCCTTTGGCCTGCCTGCCGAGAACGCCGCCATCAAGCACAACACGCAGGCTGCCGCCTGGACGTATAAGAATATGGACCAGGCGCTCGCCACGATGAAGCGCATGGGCTTCTCCTACGATCTGGATCGCATGGTCAAGACCTGCAGCCCCGACTACTACCGCTGGGGCCAGTGGATCTTCGAGAAGCTGTGGGAGCGCGGGCTGGTCTACCGCAAGAAGAGCCCCGTCAACTGGTGCCCCACCTGCAAGACCGTTCTGGCCAACGAGCAGGTCACCGAGGGCAAGTGCTGGCGCTGCGGCACCGAGCCCGAGAAGCGCGACCTTGAGCAGTGGTACTTCAAGATCACCGAGTACTCCCAGGAGCTGCTCGACGACCTGGAGAAGCTCCCCGGCTGGCCCGAGCGCGTCAAGCAGATGCAGGCCAACTGGATCGGCCGCTCCGAGGGCGCCGAGGTCGACTTTACCCTGTGCGACCAGGATGGCGAGCCCATCGAGGGCGACGAGGGCAAGATCACCGTCTTCACCACGCGTGCCGACACCCTCTTTGGCGTTTCCTTCTTTGTCCTGGCTCCCGAGTACGCTCGTCTGCACGAGCTCGTCGAGGGCACGGAGTACGAGGAGGCCGTCACCAAGATCGTCGAGGACTCCAAGCATATCTCTGCCGTCGAGCGTGCCCAGGGCACCCTCGAGAAGCACGGTGCCTTTACCGGCCGCTACGTGGTGAACCCCGTCAACGGCGAGAAGGTCCCCGTTTGGGTTGCCGATTATGTCGTTGCCGACTACGGCACCGGTGCCGTCATGGCCGTTCCCTGCGGCGACCAGCGCGACTTTGAGTTTGCCCGCAAGTACGACCTGCCGATCGTTCCGATCATCCTGGACGATGACGATCGCGCTGCCGTCGAGGCCAGTGGCGAGACCATCGATACCTTCCATGCCGAGACCGTCGACTGGGATTGCGCCCACGCTGCCGAGGGCACGCTCGTTCAGTCCGGCAAGTACACCGGCATGCGCGGCGGCAAGCACTCCGAGGGCGAGGCTGCCATCGTGGCCGACCTCGAGGCCATGGGCTGCGGCCGTCGCAAGGTCGAGTTCCGCTTGCGCGACTGGCTCATCAGCCGCCAGCGCTATTGGGGCAACCCCATCCCGGCCATCCACTGCGAGCACTGCGGCATTGTGCCCGTGCCCGAGGACCAGCTGCCGGTGACGCTGCCCGAGAACCTGGACCTTGGCGCCGGCGAGACCCTCGCCGAGTGCAAGGACTTCTACGAGACCACCTGCCCGGTCTGCGGCCGCCCGGCCAAGCGCGAGACCGATACCATGGACACGTTCACCTGCTCCAGCTGGTATTACCTGCGTTACACCGACCCGCACAACACCGAGCTGCCCTTCTCCCGCGAGGCGGCAGACCGTTGGATGCCCGTCGATAACTACATCGGTGGCATCGAGCACGCCATTCTGCACCTGCTCTACAGCCGCTTCTTTACCAAGGCGCTGCGTGACCTGGGCCTGCTGAGCGTGGACGAGCCCTTCACCAACCTGCTGTGCCAGGGCATGGTCAAGGACGAGAACGGCGACACCATGTCCAAGTCCAAGGGCAATGTGGTGCCCCCGAGCTCGGTTATCGAGCCCTACGGCGCCGACACCATGCGTCTGGCGATCCTGTTTATCGCCCCGCCCGAGAAGGACTTCGACTGGGATCCCAAGGCCGTCGAGGGCGCCAACCGCTTCATCAAGCGCGCCTGGCGTATCGTGTGGCAGCTCGTCCAGTCGGGTGACGCCAACGTGGCCTTCGACAAGTCCGCGCTCGACGAGACCGCGATGAAGCTCTACCGCGAGCGTCACCGCACCATCGCCAAGTGCACCGAGGACTTCGATCGCGGCCAGTTCAACACCGCGATCTCGGCCGTCATGGAGCTTGTCAACGCAGCGAGCGCCTACCTCAACGCCACCGAGGGTGCTGACCGCGACAAGGCCCTGTGCTACGGCGTGGCCAAGGACATTGTGAGCGTCCTGGCGCCCATCTGCCCGTTCTGGGCCGACGAGCTGTGGCACGAGGCGCTCGGCTGCGAGGGCAACGCCTACACCGCCGCCTGGCCCGAGTTTGACCTGGCCGAGTCCATCGAGGATACGGTGCAGATCGTCGTCCAGGTGCTCGGCAAGGTCCGCGGCCGCATCGACGTGCCCCGCGATGCTTCCAATGAGGAAATGCAGACTGTCGCCGAGGCCGCCGTCGCCAAGTGGCTCGAGGGCAAGACGGTCGTCAAGGCCATCTGCGTGCCTGGCAAGCTGGTCAATCTGGTGGTCAAGTAAGCACTGCGAGCATAACTGACGCATAAAAGACGAGGGGCGATCCGATGGGGTCGTCCCTCGTTTTGCGTTGTATGCCCCGCTTGGCTTGTGCCGAGCGTCACCCGCTATGGAATGTGCACCAGGTCCCTAAAGTAGACGTTGCCCGTCTGCTCTTCGAACATCCAGATGTTGAGGTAGATGTCGTTGAGGTCGTTGTTCACGTCAAAGTCCGGATCGTCGAAGGTGCCTACAAAGGTGAGCATCGCGGTCGTTTCTTCGCCTGCGGCGACGCGCTGGCGCATGCGCACGTCGCGGACGACACCGTTGACGTAGGCATAAGCATCGACATCGCCAAACATCATGTCGACATCGGTGCTGTTTGTCACCGTAAAGACCAATACGGCGTCGCCGTAGCCATCCGTGTCCTTGCCCACGCAGGTAACATGGACGTTCTCGTCTGCCTCAAGGTCGATAGGGAACTGTTCTTGAGGGTCGGGACCTAAGCCCTGGGGGTCGACTGTATCTTCGTCTATTTTGTCGAAGCGCTCCGAAGGTGTCGTTTTCTCGATTGCTTTGGAGCTGCCGAGATCCGGCTCGCATGGTCCGGTTTTACCATCGACGTTGCTGCAGCCCGTCAGAGCGAACGAGCAGGCCGCAATGGCGAGCGCGGTCGTGCAGAGGGTGCCTAGGCGTTTCATGGTGTCTCCTTGCCGTAGGGGATCCGGAAGGTTGTGCGGTCAATGCGCGCGGCAGGCTTTCTCGCTACAGAAAGCCTCTCAGCTCTAGTCTGGCCGATGTGCGCCCAGGGATGGAATGCCCATAGGGCCCGATTCGGTCGGCGCGCTGGGACGCATGGCTCGTTTTGGGGCTTTTGGGGAGCACCACACAGGAGTCCTCGCCTAATTGTCCTATTCTTGTGGAGAAGCTGTGGGCGCGCTGACCTGCGAATTTCCATTGCGCTTGCACGTTTTCGCAGGTATTGGTATAGTTTGCTTGTAAATGAAGTTGTAATTGAAAGAAGTGGGGTTTCGGCCCCGCTTCTTTTTTGTATGGATGGAGGTGCCGCAATGGTCAAGACCAAGACCGAGCAGGCGATCATCGACGCGCTCGAGGCCGTCGCTCCCCAGCACGATGTCGACATCGTCGATGTTGAGCTCGTGGGTGCCACCAAGGCCCCCTGCGTGCGTGTGCGTATCGAGGGTGCCGAGGGTCAGAGCCTGTCGCTCAACGACGTCACGGCCAATACCAAGTGGGTCGGCGACGTGATCGAGGAGCTCGACCCCATTTCTTCGAGCTACACCCTCGAGGTGTCGAGCCCGGGTATGGCGCGTCCGCTGCGCCGTCCGCGCGACTTTGCCCGCTTTGTGGGCGAGAACTGCGAGCTCACCTCCACCGCCACCGAGGGCCGTCGCAAGTACTCCGGCAAGATTGCCGCCGCGACCGAGACGAACGTGACCCTCGAGCTTGAGGACGGCGAGTCCGTCACCCTCGATTTCTCTGATGTTAAAAAGTGCAAGTTGAAGCCCACCTATGACTTCAAGCCCGCGAAGGAAGGAAAGTAAGATGGCAGCATCCGACATGATGTCCGCCCTGATGGAGCTTTGCCAGGAGAGGCACATCGACCAGCTCTACCTGATCGACCGCCTGGAGCAGTCGCTCGCCAAGAGCTATGCCGAGATCTTGCATCTTGAGTGGGGCGCCAAGGTGACCATCGACCGCACCACCGGCAAGATCTACGTCTACCCCAAGAACACGAGCCGCATCGCCGCTCAGCACGCCAAGGCCGAGATCAACGCCATCGTGCGTAACTCCGCCCGCGAGCAGATCTACGAGGAGTTCTCCGGTCGTATCGGTGACCTCATCAGCGGTACCGTGCTGCAGTCCACGCCCGACTTCACGATCGTCAAGATCCGCGATGGCGTCGAGGCCGAGCTGCCGCATTTTGACCAGCGCCGTTACGAGAACGAGCGCAACGAGCGTCCGATGGGCGAGCGCTATCTGCACAACCAGCACATCAAGGCCGTGATCATCGACGTCCGCGATCCCAACTCCAACCTGCAGCCGGTTCGCGGCGAGCACAGCCGTCCGCCGATCGTCATCTCCCGCACCCACCCCGAGCTCATGCGTCGTCTGTTTGAGCAGGAGGTGCCCGAGATCTATGAGGGCACCGTCCAGATTAAGTCGATTGCCCGCGAGCCCGGCCAGCGCTCCAAGGTCGCCGTCCACTCGCTCGACGACCGCCTGGATCCCGTGGGCGCCTGCGTCGGCCCCAAGGGCAGCCGCGTTCGCGCCGTCGTGGGCGAGCTCCGCGGCGAGCGCGTCGACGTCATCCTGTGGGATGCCGATCCGGCCGTCTACGTCGCCAACGCACTGTCGCCCGCCAAGGTCACCCGCGTCCTCATCGACGAGGAGAAGGCCTACGCCGGCGTCATCGTGCCCGACGACCAGCTTTCGCTCGCAATCGGCAAGGAGGGCCAGAACGCCCGCCTCGCCGCTCGCCTGACCGGCTGGCACATCGACATCAAGTCCGAGACCCTTGCCGCCGACATCCTCAAGAACGTCCCCGTTCACGAGGAGCCCGCCGCCGACCTGATCGGTGACGAGGAGGACGAGGACGTCCGTCGCTGCGAGTTCGTGTCCGAGGACGGCATCCAGTGCCGTAACCAGGCCCGTCCTGGCTCCCGTTTCTGCGGTGTCCACGACACCGACGCCTTCGATGATGCGGAGGATCTGATCTAGCGCGCGGTCGCGCTGGGCAGGTTCCAGCGCATCCCCCACGCTCGTTCAGTCTCTAGGCACCCAAGGTGCCAGAAAGGGTAGGTGAAGTCATATGGCAAAAGTCCGTGTGTCCACCCTGGCCAAAGAGTTCGGCATGACCTCCAAGGAACTGATGGGTCATCTCGCCGAAATGAAGATTCCCGCTAAGTCCGCTTCCTCCGCTCTGGAGGACGCCTATGTTGCCATGGTCCGCAAGCAGCTTGCCTCGGTGATCGAGGCCCGCGCCACGGACATCGCGGAGTTCGTGCAGCAGGAGATCAAGGATTCGGGATACGCCGGGAAACTGGCCTACGGCATCGTGCTGACGGGCGGTTCGGCCAAATTGAAGGACCTCGACGAACTGTTCCGCCGCGTGACGGGCATGGACGTGCGTGTCGCTGTGCCCGAGACGGGAATCACCGGGGAGTCGAAGGAGAAGGTTGCGGACGCCGCTTTCTCGACCGCCGTGGGCATCCTGCTCAAGGGGGCCGAACTGGGCGGCTGCGCCGTCATCGAGCACCCCGCGGCTCCTCGTTCCGAGCCGCACCGGCCTTTCACGCCGCCGCAGCCCGCAGCGGGCGGGTTCAAGGCTCCGCAGCCGCGTGCTGCCCAGCCCTATACGCCTCCCGTGCCGGTTCCGGAACCCGATTCCGGGGTGCAGGCCGGAGCCGAAGCGGCCGGACGGCCGGACGAAGAGCGTGCCGACGAGCCGCCGGTGATCGAACCGAAGCGCAGCCGCAACTG
>URWZ01000081.1 GCA_900551625.1 uncultured Collinsella sp. | reverse complement strand
GGGCTAAGTACGGCTTTGAGCTTTCCGCGTAGTGCGGCTTGGCGCGATAATTCCATCGTTTTGTGTTTCACTCCGTCCTTGTATTCGCTTGGAGCTTTTCGTGCTTAATAGATTCCGCATGCTTGTCGCCTGTGCTTTGACCTTCGCGCTTTGCTGTGTGCCGGGATTTGCGTTGGCTGGGGATGCTGAGGACGGGGCCCAGGTTGCTGCGACCGCTCATGGGCTTTCCTATGGGATCGAGGGTTTTGAGCGGTTGGCCAAGGGGACCGCTCGTGCCATGGAGGGCCAGCCTGAGGGCTACCGGTTTCCCGTTGCCGAGGACGTGGACCTTGTAGTGGCGCCTGCTGCCGATCGCGTTGTGGTGTGGATATCGCCCAAGGCGGTCGAGAAGTATGGATTGGATCCGCAGGACAACGAGTGCGTATCGGGACTCAAGGCCCTCGTCTGTGAGCTCGACAGCGCAAACTGCATGGGAGGTGCGCAGCTAGGGGACGTGGATCTTCCTTGGTATGTTACGGCGGAAACAACGTTTGATGCCGGCGGGTATACCTATGGCTTTGACGAACGAGGTGCGGATGGGGACCGCTATGTGGTGATCGCATCAGCCTCGGGTGATGCCAAGAGCGGCGCGCGTTGGCTTGATAGCGCTCAAATGGTAGAAGCATCGTCTGTCGTGTTGCGGGATGAGCAGGGCCCCTTGACCTCTCTGGCCTCCTTTTTGGGCGACATCGACTATCGCCCGTTTTGGGTGTCCATTAAAACGTGCGGCCTTGCCCTGCTGATCTCCTTTGCGCTGGGCCTGTTCGCCGCGTGGAAGACTATGGGTACCTCGAGTCGCATCAAGGGCCTGCTCGATTCGGTCTTTACGATTCCTATGGTGCTGCCGCCCACGGTCTGCGGCTTTTTGCTCCTCATGCTGTTTGGCCGCTCGACTGGGGTGGGCCGGTGGCTTATCGCGCACGGTATCTCGATTGTCTTTACGTGGCCGGCGGCGGTGATCTCTGCCGTGGTGGTGTCGTTTCCCCTGGTCTACCGTACGGCGCTCGGTGCCTTTGAGAGCCTCGACACGCAGATGCTCGATGCGGCGCGCACGCTTGGCTGGTCCGAGCGTCGCATCTTTACCAAGCTTATGATGCCCCTTGGTTGGCCCTCAATCGCAGCGGGCACGGTGCTCGCCTTTGCCCGCGCGATGGGCGAGTTTGGCTGCACGCTGTTCTTTGCGGGCAACTATGCCGGCATTACACAGACCATTCCGATTGCGATTTACTTTGAATGGATGGGCGGCAATACGTCGGTGGCCCTCTTTTGGGTCGTGGTCGTAATTGCGTTCAGCTTCCTGGTCATTCTGTTCATCAATATCTACACCGCTCATTCGCAAAAGTACCGCGAGCGGGGCCTTTCCCGTGCGGAGCGCAAGCAGGCCAAGCAGCTGGGTGGCCAGGCCGATTCGCTCGACCCAGTCGGCGGCGATGCGCTGCGTATCGATCGCGAGGCGCTGGCCGAGCTCATGCGCGATGATGCGGCGCCGCAGGGAGGTCGATAGGCTATGTCGCTCGTTTTGGATATTAAGAAACGTTATCCCGGGTTTATGCTCGACATGCAGCTTGAGGCCGGCGAGGAGCGCGTGGCGCTGCTAGGCGCCTCGGGTTGCGGCAAGAGTTGTACGCTGCGCTGCATCGCTGGCGTGGAGACGCCCGATGAGGGCAAGATCGTTGTCAACGGCGTGACCTTTTTTGACTCGGCGGCGGGCATCAACCTGTCGCCCCAGGAGCGCAAGTGTGCCCTGCTGTTCCAAAACTATCAGCTGTTTCCCAACATGACGGTGGCCGATAACGTGTGCGCCGGTGTAAAGGACGCGGGCGACGCCGCCGCGCGCAAAAAGCTCGCCGAACGCTATCTGGGCATCTTTGGCCTGACCGATTTCGCCGACCGCTATCCCGCGCGTCTCTCGGGCGGCCAGCAGCAGCGCGTGGCGCTTGCCCGTATGGTGGCAGCGCATCCGGGCATTTTTATGTTCGATGAGCCCATGAGCGCGCTCGATTCCTATCTTAAGAGCGCACTCGAGCAGAACATGCTCGACCTGTTCGATGTGTGCAACCGCACCGTGCTCTACGTGAGCCACGACATCGACGAAGCGTGCCGCCTGTGCCAGCGTATCTGCGTGATGCACGACGGGCATGTTGAGGAGATCGGCTCCATTGAGGACGTGGTCCGCCGCCCGCAGACGCTGGCGGCGCTGCGCCTGACGGGCTGCAAGAATACAAGCCGGGCGCGCAGGATCGGCGACGAAGAAGTTGAAGCCCTCGACTGGGGCATGACCTTTAACGTGGGCCGCGAGGTTCCCGATAATGTGGTGTACCTGGGCATTCGCGCAAGCTACTTCCATGTTGACAATCGTGCTGAGCGGGGTCGCAACAGCTACGACCTGCACGTGGCGCGCGTGAGCGATTCGCGTTTTGAGCGCCTAGTGCTGTTGGACGTGCCGCGTGCTGATGCGCCAACGCGTCTGCAGTGGAAGGTCAACAAGGTGGGCATGCCTGTCGACGAGCTGCCGCAAGCAGGCGAGACGCTGCGCATGCATTTTGATGCCAGCAGGATCCATTTGGTTTGTCGATAGCGCCGGGTAATGCCGTCGGGGATATAAGCCTCGTCGGCTTTATCTTGTCGCACGACGAATGAGGGATGACAAACTCTTATCAATTAAGATAATTATTTATTAAACGACGGCACACGACGCTGTCGTACGCATGTCGGCGGTGTTCGTCTGGACGACAACCGTTGATATAGTTGACCTTAACTTGTAAAGGAGGGTGCGCACATGCCGCAGACGACATATATTCGCCGCGTTGCCGCGCGTGCCCTGTATATGGCTCGGAGCCGCATATGAGCAGGTATGTTCACGGCTCCGGGAGAGACGACGCACAACTAAATAATCGACCGCAAAGCAGGTTCCCTAAAATTCCGGGTTTGAGCACGGCCGGGCAATCGCCGTCCGTCGTGCATCGATACCGCTGTTATCCGTTTTTGGTTCGAGAGGGGAACCGTCATGGCTGATGAATTCGATTTCCATCCGATGTGGGAGAGCCTCGGCATGAATCTTGCCGACCACGACATGCTGCTGGGCGCCGTGGGCCAGATGTACGGCGATATGTTCCTGACGCAGAACAATCGCCCCAAGTCCACGTCCTATCTGGACTTTGTGGCCACCAACATCCATAGCGGCCGCATTAAGGAGATGCTCGACAAGAAGGAGGCCGGCGAGGCCACCAAGATCGTGGGCTCGTTCTGCGTCTACGTGCCCGAGGAGATTGTGCTCGCCTGTGACGGTATTCCCGTGGGCCTGTGCTCGGGTGCCGATTGGGCAACGGACAAGGTTGAGGAGCACTTGCCGCGCAACACCTGTCCGCTTATCAAGAGCTTTGCCGGCTTTAAGCTGGGCGAGGTCTGCCCCTACATCGAGTCGAGCGACTTGGTAGTCGGCGAGAACACCTGCGATGGCAAGAAGAAGGCCTACGAGTTCTTTGCAACGCAAAAGAACATGTACGTCATGGATATTCCCAACGTGCACGACGAGTCGACGCTCGTGACCTGGAAGGCCGAGGTCAAGAAGCTCGCTGCCAAGATCGAGGAAGAGTGCGGCGTCACGATTACGCCTGAGCGTCTGAAAGCCGCCATCCACGCCGTCAATGAGAAGCGCCGTGCCCTGCAGCGCCTCGCTGCCACGCGCGCTGCCGACCCGGCGCCCATCAGCGGTCTCGACAGCCTGCTGACCGTTCAGGCCGCCTTTATGGACGACACGCCGCGTCTGACCGGAGCCATTAACGATATGGCGGCTGAGTGCGAGCAGCGTGTCGAGGCCGGCGAGGGCGTGGCGCCCAAGGGGACCAAGCGCATCCTGTACACCGGCACGCCCATGGCCGTGCCCAACTGGAAGCTGTTCAACCTCATCGAGAAGGCCGGCGGCGTCGTGGTGGGCGAGGAGTCCTGCACGGGTTCGCGCTACTACAAGGATCTGGTCGACGAGTCCGGTGAGACGGTCGACGAGATGCTTGATGCCATCGCCGAGCGCTACTTTAAGATCAACTGCGCCGTCTTTACGCCCAACGACCAGCGTATGAAGGACATTGTCCAGATGGCCAAGGACCTGCATGCCGACGGCATCGTCGACGTGGCCCTGCAGTTCTGCACGCTCTACGAGATGGAGTCGTTTGCCGTGGAGAAGGCCGCCGAGGAGGCCGGCATTCCGTTTATGCACATCACGACCGACTACGCCGGCGAGGATGCAGGCCAGCTACAAACCAGGATTGAGGCCTTCTTGGAAACCATTTAGGGCTATCCGTCCCGGCGGCTTTCCCGGACACCCGATCTTGCCGTTCAAACCGTCGCTTGCTACCAAAGTATGCGGCGCTCATCTTTCACGGCAACCTCGGGCACCTGGGAAAGCCGTTTCCTAGGTTGGTTAAAAGGTTTAGGAGTTATATGTCGGATAATATTGAGCAGCCGTTGCCGTCCACGTTTGAGGAGTTCAACGAGCAGCGCAAGGCGGCGTTTATTCGCGTCAAGGATTACAAGCAGGCGGGTAATCGCCCGGTCGGCTTCCTGTGCAGCTATACGCCACTCGAGATTATCGATGCCGCGGGGGCCGCAAGTGTCGCTCTGTGCGGTACGTCCGATGAGGTGATTCCCGAGGCCGAGAAGGTGCTGCCGGCAAACCTCTGCCCGCTCATCAAGTCGACCTACGGCTTTGCCTACTCGCAAAAGTGCCCGTTTACGTACTTTAGCGACATGATCATCGGCGAGACCACCTGCGACGGCAAGAAGAAGATGTACGAGCTGCTCAACGAGCTCAAGCGCACGCACATTCTGCATCTTCCGCAGGGTCGCGATCGCGCCTACGAGAGTGAAGGCTGGTACGAGGAGTGCCGCCTGCTCAAGGAGGAGCTCGAGGGCTTCTACGGCATCACGATTACCGATGACGACCTGCGCGCCGCTGTCCGTCGTCGCAATCGCTTGCGTGCGGCCCAGCTCGAGATGTTCGCGCTGCAGGCCAACCAGCCGGCGGCCATGAGCGGCGTCGACCTGATGAGCACCATGTTCGCCGGTACGTTCAGCTTTGATATCGAGGCCTACACGCAGCAGCTGGAGCAAAAGGTCGCCAAGCTGCGTGAGTCCTACGAGGCTGGCGAGCGCCCGATTGCGGCGGATGCCAAGCGCATTCTGATCACTGGCTGCCCGGTGGGCGGCGTGATCAACAAGATCGGCCGCACCATCGAGTCCAACGGTGGTGTGGTCGTGTGCATGGACGACTGCTCGGGCGAGCGCACGGCGGCCATGATGATCGACCCGGATGCTCCCGACATCCTGCGCGCCATCGCCGACCGCTACCTGGACATCAACTGCTCGGTCATGACGCCTAACGAAGGCCGCATGGGAAACACGCTGGCTATGTGCGAGAAGTACCATGTCGATGGCGTGGTAGAGAGCGTGCTGCAGGCCTGCCACACCTTCAACGTTGAGAGCGCGCGCATGCAGGAGGCTGTCGAGGGTGCGGGCATTCCGTACATGAAGATTGAGACCGATTACAGCAATGGCGACATGGGTCAGATCGAGACGCGCATCGCCGCCTTCATCGAAACCCTCTAGCTTCCTCAGACACCGGATCTTGCCCCTCAAACCGTCGCTTGCGTACCCAAAGTACGCTGCGCTCCTCTTTCGGGGCAATCTCCGGCACCTGAGAAACCTAGAGCTAAGGCGCCTGAACGCGCCGCTACCTTTGATGTTTAGATTGGGAGAGAGCCATGATAGGGATCGGGATCGATATCGGGTCTACGGCGGCTAAGACTGCCGTGGTCGACGGGGAGGGTTCGGTGGCGTGGACGTGCGTGCAGCCAACCGGGTTTTCCTCGGCCGATGCTTCCGAGCGGCTGCGCGAGGCGCTGGCAGCGGCCGGCTACGACGTGACGGCCGACGACGTGCGCGTGGTCGCGACCGGCTACGGTCGTGTCGCCGTGCCCTATGCGCACAAGGTCGTGACCGAGATTACCTGCCACGGCACCGGTGCCGTGCGCCTGTTTGGCGATCACGGCACCGTGATCGACGTGGGCGGTCAGGACACCAAGGTCATTCAGCTTAAAAGTGGCCGAGTGGCCAAGTTTGCCATGAACGACAAGTGCGCCGCCGGCACGGGGCGCTTTTTGGAGATCATGGCCGACCGCCTAGGTATTTCCCAGCAGCAGATGGCCGATCTGGCACGTTCCGGCGAGCCTACCAAGATTTCCAGCATGTGCACGGTGTTTGCCGAAAGCGAGGTCATCAGCCTGATCGGTCGTGGCGAGCCGCGCGAGAACATTGCGCGTGGCGTGATCGACAGCGTGGTCTCGCGCGTGGCGACCATGGCCGGGCAGGCCGCGGGCGCCCCGTACTACCTGACCGGTGGCCTGTGCGAGAACGCCTTCGTGGTGGAGCGGTTGGGCGAGCTACTGGGGTCGCCGGTGACCACCTCGCCCCAGGCTCGCTTTGCCGGAGCGATCGGCGCGGCGATTCGCGCACAGGCGCTCAATTAATGCATCCGCCGTCGGCTCGCATTCATGCGTATACTGGGAGAAAATGATTGACCGATGAGAGGAGGTATCGATGGCTGACGATCAGATTAAGCTCACGTCTATGACGGCCGCGAGCGGTTGAGCCGCCAAGCTGGCTCCCGGAGCCCTCGCCCAGGTCCTGGGCGATTTGCCCAATGTGCATAATGACAACTTGCTCGTGGGGTTCGATACCTCCGACGATGCGAGCGTCTTCCGCGTAGGGGAGAACCTGGGGCTCGTGCAGTCCATCGACTTCTTCCCGCCGATGGTCGACGATCCGTTTCTGTTTGGCCAAATCGCGGCGGCAAACTCGCTGTCGGACATCTACGCCATGGGCGGGCGGCCGAGCCATGCCATGAACCTGCTGTGCATTCCCAGTTGCCTGGGCGTTGAGGTTGCCGGCGAAATTCTGGCGGGCGGCG
>URWZ01000080.1 GCA_900551625.1 uncultured Collinsella sp. | reverse complement strand
GGCGACAACGTTGGTCTGCTGCTCCGCGGCATCAAGCGCGAGGACATCGAGCGCGGCCAGGTTCTCTGCAAGCCCGGTTCGGTTACCCCGCACACCAAGTTCACCGGCGAGATCTACGTTCTGACCAAGGAGGAGGGCGGCCGTCACACCCCGTTCTTCGATGGTTATCGTCCTCAGTTCTACTTCCGTACCACCGATGTTACCGGTACGGTCAAGCTGCCCGAGGGCACCGAGATGGCTATGCCTGGTGACCACATCACCATCGAGGGCGACCTCATTCACCCGATCGCCATGGAGGAGGGCCTGCGCTTCGCTATCCGCGAGGGTGGCCACACCGTCGGTTCGGGCATCGTCTCCACGATCATTGAGTAAATTAGCTCTTTGATATAGCTGACTTAGAGAGAACCCGGCACTTATAGGGTGCCGGGTTCTTTTCTACGCGGGGCTTGTTCCCTGACGATTGCGCTTCGCTCGCTCTTAAGCCGAGCGTGAGGGATCGATTAGATCTCGCTGGCTTCATTGATGTGTTCCAAATATGAATGGATCCAGCGAGAACCAATTGATTCGAGGTTTTCATTGACAGCACTTACGTAGAGCTGATAAAGTACCAACTCGTGCCCGTACGGGGCGGAAATGAAAGGTTCAGGATACATGCGTACTCTAGTTACTCTTGCGTGCACTGAGTGCAAGCGCCGCAACTATACGACCACCAAGAACAAGTCGAACATGCCTGATCGTATGGAGATCAAGAAGTATTGCCCCTGGTGCCGTCACCACACGCTGCACAAAGAGACTCGCTAGTCTCTAGTCACATACGCCAGTAGTTCAATTGGTAGAGCATCGGTCTCCAAAACCGAGTGTTGAGGGTTCGAGTCCTTCCTGGCGTGCCAGTCATTATTCCGTAAGCTCCCAATTGGGGGCTTACGGTTTACTCATGTATAAGCGCATTGCGCGGAGGTAACCCAAATGGCCAACAAGAAGAACAAGAAGAAGGCTCAGCAGTCGGCACCTGCCAACAACGCTGCCGCCAACTCCAAGGTTGAGGCCAAGAAGGCCGTTGCCAAGAAGAACGAGAAGGCTGCGAAGTCCAAGAAGAACGAGAAGCCTGGTTTCTTCGCCCGCACCAAGAAGTATTTCGCTTCGGTGAAGTCCGAGATGAAGCGTGTCACGTGGCCCGATAAGAAGGAGCTCGTGAACTACTCGGTCGTCGTTTGCGCTTCTCTGATCGTCGTCGGCGTCGTCATCGCTCTGCTCGATGCTGGCTTTGGCGAGGCTCTTGCTCTGTTCTCTGGATTGAGGGGCTAAACCATGTCTAAGCGTTGGTACGTCGTTCACACTTACTCTGGATACGAGAACCGTGTTAAGTCCGATCTCGAGCATCGCATCGAGACCATGGGCATGCAGGACCGTATCTTTGATATCGAGATTCCTATGGAGCGCGTCACCGAGATTAAAGAGGGTGGCAAGCGTGAGACCAAGGATTCCAAGATCTTCCCGGGTTATGTCCTGGTTCGCATGGAGATGGATGACGATGCGTGGACGTGTGTTCGCAACACGCCCGGTGTCACTGGTTTCCTGGGCGGCAATGGCAAGCCCGCTCCGCTTTCCCGCGACGAGTACAATAAGATGACTCGTCGTCCCGGTAAGGGCGATTCGCCCAAGCGCACCTCGGTTGATATTGAGGTCGGCACGTCCGTCCGCGTCACTGATGGCCCGCTTACCGACTTTGATGGCAAGGTCTCCGAGGTTAACACCGAGGCAGGCAAGCTGAAGGTCACCCTGATGATCTTTGGCCGTGAGACGCCGGTCGAGCTCGACTTTAACCAGGTCGCTGTCATCGCTTAAGTTTTCGTCCGTTCGCGCGAGCGTGCTTCTTCTGTGACTGCTCATCTCAGGAGTGCTTCTAACACGTGCGTGCTTACGATATAGCAAGTACTTCACACTCGTGATTCGAAAGGAATGACCATGGCTGAGAAGAAGGTTGCCAACGTCATTAAGCTCCAGATTCCTGCTGGTGCAGCTAACCCCGCTCCTCCCGTCGGCCCCGCCCTGGGCGCAGCTGGCGTGAACATCATGCAGTTCTGCCAGGCCTTTAACGCCGAGACGCAGGACAAGAAGGGCGACATCATCCCCGTTGAGATCACTGTCTTCGAGGATAAGTCCTTCTCCTTCATCACCAAGACCCCGCCGGCGGCTCACCTCATCAAGAAGGAGCTGAACCTCAAGTCTGGTTCCGCTAAGCCCCAGGCCGACAAGGTTGGTCAGCTCTCCCAGGAGCAGCTCACCAAGATCGCCGAGATCAAGATGCCGGACCTCAATGCCAACGACATTGACGCCGCCAAGAAGATCATCGCCGGTACCGCCCGTTCCATGGGCGTCACCATCGCTGAGTAGCGATTTCTTTTGGTAACGACGGGTGCTCCAACCGGGGCGCCCGTTAAATGTGTGCAATAGGGCACACGATACGATGTGGGAGGGCTCGCGCCCGTTTAACCACAGGAGGTAATGCACATGGCTAAGCATGGTAAGAGCTATAACGCCGCTGCCGAGAAGATCGACCGCGCCACGCTCTACACCCCCCTTCAGGCTGCCAAGCTCATCAAGGAGCTCGACACCGCCAAGTTCGACGAGACCGTCGAGGCCCACTTCCGTCTGGGTGTCGATACTCGTAAGGCCGACCAGAACATCCGCGGCTCCATCTCCCTGCCCCACGGCACCGGCAAGACCATTCGTGTTGCCGTCTTCGCCGAGGGCGAGAAGGCCCGCGAGGCCGAGGCTGCCGGCGCCGACATCATCGGTTCCGACGAGCTCGTCGCCCAGATCCAGAAGGGCGAGATCAACTTCGACGCCGCTATCGCTACGCCGAACATGATGGCCAAGGTTGGCCGCATCGGTAAGATCCTTGGTCCCCGTGGCCTCATGCCGAACCCCAAGCTCGGCACCGTGACCATGGACGTCGCCAAGATGGTCTCCGAGCTCAAGGCCGGCCGCGTTGAGTATCGCGCCGACCGCTACGGCATCTGCCACGTGCCCCTGGGCAAGAAGTCCTTCTCCGAGCAGCAGCTCGTCGAGAACTACGCTGCCCTGTACACCGAGATCCTGCGCGTCAAGCCCGCTTCTGCTAAGGGCAAGTACGTTAAGTCCATCTCCGTGTCTTCCACCATGGGCCCTGGCGTCAAGGTCGATCCCGCTATCCAGCGTGACTTCTTGGCTGAGTAACTAACGGTTACTGCCTGAGCAAAGCAAGCATTGCTAAAGAAACCCGGTTCTGTCTCGTGCAGGACCGGGTTTCTTGCTTTCGCGTCAAAACCACCTTAAAGGGGACAGCGCCCCCTTTAAGGTGGTTACCAGGGTGTTCTAGCGGTTGAGGACTCGATAGCCTCGTGGCGCTTGAGTTCGCGACGCATGGTTTGCGAATTGAGCCAGGCTGCCTGCCAGCCACGGATGGGGTAGCGCGCTTCGTCCAGCTCAAACTGCGTATAGCCGCAGGCGTTGATGATCGTTGCCCCGCATGCGTGCTGACGCTCACGTTGAAAGTCGCGACCATAGCATTGGTGCACATGCCCGTGCACCATGTAGTCGGGATTCCAGGACTCGAGCGCTGTGTTAAAGCATTTGAATCCTCGATGTGGCAGATCGTCCAGATCGCCCTCGCCGGCGGCGGGCGCATGGGTGAGCAAGATGTCGCAGCCACCGACCATCCTCACTTTACGAGACAGCTTGCGCACGCGCTTGGCCATCTCGCGCTCGGTGTACATGTTGGCGCCATCTCGATAGCGCATGGAGCCGCCAAGGCCTGCAATGCGGACGCCGCGGTACACGTAGACAGCGTCTTCGACACAGATGCAGCCACCTGGTGCATGACGCGCATAGCGGTCATCGTGATTGCCTCGCACGTAGATGAGCGGTCTGTTGATGACCGTGACCAAAAACTCAAGATAGTCCGGGTCCAGATCACCAGCGGACAAAATCAGGTCGACACCCTCAAAGCGTTCTTTGCGAAAGCACTCCCAAAGGCATCGTTCTTCGGTATCGGCTATGGCAAGGATTTTCATAGGGCGCGGACCTTCGGCTCATCGTCGGGCTGCGGAATGGTGCCCACCACGTTGTCTGCCAGCCAGTCCATCTCGACGATTTGCGTGCTCGGCAGCGGGGGAAAGCCTTCGATCTGCACCACGCCGTCTTGGCTATGGAGCTCGCCGCCAAATGGATTGATGGAGCCCTCGACAATGCCATTGCGCAGTAGCTGAACGAGCTTGCGCGTCTGATAGGGCAGGCCTGGAGCGTAGCGAATATCGATAACGCCCGAACTCATGCCATACCAGTAGTTGACGGCGCGAACCTGGCTGTCGTCACTGGTCTCATCCCAGGTGCCATGCAGCAGGCTTCGCACGATAAGCTCGTAGTAACGGCCCCAGTTCCATACCGGCATGGCAATGCCGGCAACCTTGCCATCGACCAAGCGGTGGAGTCCGTAGGCCGTGGGGTCTTCGAGCGGCTTTGACATGTCGGCGCCGGACATGACGCTTACGCCTTCGCGGCACATGGCCTCGGCAAGGCCACCGGCGGGCACATCGCCCCAGGTCAGGATAATTTGCGCACGGGGGTCGAGTAGCGAGGCTCCAATCGCAAAGGCGTTGATCTCGCTGAGTGCGCCCGAGGCGAAGACCGACGCGTGGTAACCGATGCGGTGGTTGTCCGCCATGCTGGCGGCAAGGGCGCCCAGGAGGAACTTGGCCTCGTACATCTTGCCAAAGTACGAACGGACGCTTTGGTGGGGAAGGCCGATAGAGCAGTTGAGGAACCGAACCTGGGGATACTCAACGGCAGCCCTGAGCGTGTATTCCATCAGGCGGTGCGAGGTCGAGAAGATGACGCTGTCTCCATGTTTGACAGCCGTTTCCACGGCGGCGTAGAACACGTCCGGATCGTGGCAGTCCTCAAACGCCTCGGTGCGCACGATACCGCCAAAGTGCTCATCGAGATACTGACGCCCTTGGTCGTGCAGACTGTCCCAGCTCGACGTCGCACAGGGGAACTCATGGATAAAGGCGATGCGCAGGGGGTTGGCCGCCGAATAGACGGTCTTGCCCATAAAGAAGTTGAGCACGCCGGAGGTGGACTTGGCGTGCGTCTCCTCCTCGTCGACACTCGGTGCTTCGACAAGATCGACCTTGTCCTCGTCATTTTTGCCGGCGATGACCAGCTCGCGCCAGATCTTGCACAGGCGGTTTACGACGATATCCGTCGGCGTATCCAGCAGGCGGTCCTGGTTGTACACATTGAGGTAGACGAGCATGGCGTCTGCGGGCGTAATGTCCAGGTGGTCGCCGCCCGCGCGAAGGTAGGCGCGCTTAAAGAGTAGGAAGGTGTGGCGCAGGTAGTCGACCTTTTTCTGCGGCCATTTTTCGATAAGGTCCTGACCGAGCATCTTGGTGAGCGTCTCGTAGCTTCCCTCACGCGAGAACTCGATCTCGTATAGGGGGCAGACGCGCCAAAACGCGCAGAACTCGCCGTACAGGCGGCTTTCGACGGAATCCCATGTGCCGGGGTAGAGACGGGTGACCTTGGCCGAAACCGTCGGGGCGTCCAGGAATTTGAGGACGCTGACGCGCTTGTTGCCCTCTTGGACGTAAAACCGATGCATGAACTCGGTGACGATGACGGGATCGCGATAGCCCTCGGTCACCTGGATGTCGTAGAGGTTGGACCACTTGCGGGCGAACTCCGTGCTAAACGGCAGCAAGGGCATAAAGTTGCATGAAAAGGCCAACTGACGGCCCTTGGTAACCGTACCGACGACCATTTCGAGCGGAATGTCTCTCAGGCCGACATTCTCTCGCTGGCCTAAGGGGAGCTGGGCAACCAAGCTATCGAGGTCCGTAAGGTACGGATGCTCGCTTTGACTAATGGCGCGTCGACGTCCTTGCTCGCCGCGCTTGCGTGCTTGACGATAGGCCTCTTCCATGGTGTCTACTCCCTTAGTCGTTTAAACAACGATAAGAACCATGGTACCACGATGCGAAACCACCACAAAGGTGCCTGTCCCCTTTGTGGTGGTTTTAGGCGATGATGGGGGCGATGGCGCGGATGCAGGCGTCGGCTGCCGTGAAGGTGGTGCTGTCGTCGCTGACGATAAAGATGATCTTGCCCTTGATGCCAAAGTCGCCGATCTCGCTAAAGAGCACATATGGCTCCTTGTCAAAACCCGAGATGGGAAGCACAGCGGCCTTGGTGGCGCTGGTCAGCTCGTCTGCCAGTGCGTCGAGCGAGGCCCACTTGGACGTGTCCTTCACCGCGACGGGGACGGCTACGCGCCCAAAGGGCATGAGGTGCACGAGCGTGTTCTTGGAGATGTTGGAGTTGGGGACGATGATGGTCTGCCCGCAGGCATCTTCGATGGTCGTGTGGCGCCAGGTGATGTCTTGGACCACGCCTGACACGCCGCCGACCTCGATATTGTCGCCGGGCTTGATGATGCCCATAAACGTAACCTGCATGCCGCCAATAAGGTTTGACAGCGTGTCCTGAAAGCCGAGCGAGATGGCGATGCCGCCGACGCCAAGAGCGGCGACGAGGGCGTTTGCGTTAATGCCAAAGCAGTTGTCGAGGATAAAGCTGCCGCCGATCATCCAGATGATGGCGCGCGCGATGTTGATGAAAATGCTCGATGCCGGAAGCGGGTTATCGTCTCGGTTAAGCAGGTGACGCAGCGTCTTGGAAACGACTTTGGCGGCAACGGCGGTGCCGATGGCCAAGATACCTGCCCAGATGATGTTGTGGACCCATCGTTGTGCAAAGAAATGAAGAATTGGCTCAAACAATTCCATGTAGGGAAACCTCCTAATGATCGTCCAACCATGATACCCACCAAGAAGCCCGTCCGATCAAATTCGGACGGGCTTCTGTGCTCGATATAAGGTTTGCACGGCGGGGCTGCAAGGCCCGGCGGTGTAGCTTAGCGTCGACGCTTCCAGATCAACGCGGTGGCTAACGCAAGGCGGGGGAGTCTTTTCATGGCCGTCTCCTTACTCTTTAACAAAAACCACCACAAAGGTGCCTGTCCCCTTTGTGGTGGTTTTCTAGGTCGTTAGCTCAGCAGCATGCGGTCGTTGGCGAGCTCGCCGCCCGAGA
>URWZ01000079.1 GCA_900551625.1 uncultured Collinsella sp. | reverse complement strand
CTCGTCGCGAGCACGGCAGACGTCGATCAGCGCGGTGGCCTGGCCACGGCCGATGCCCTTGGTCTCGCGGGTAATGCAGATGGAACCGCCGCCGATACCGACCTTGATGAAGTCAGCGCCGCAGTCTGCCAGGAAGCGGAAGCCCTCGGCGTCGACGACGTTACCGGCACCGACCTTGACGTCCTCGCCGTAGTTGGCGCGGATCCACTCGATGGTGCGCTTCTGCCACTCGCTGAAGCCCTCGGAAGAGTCGATGCACAGGACGTCGGCGCCGGCCTCGATGAGCAGCGGCACGCGCTCGGCATAGTCGCGGGTGTTGATACCGGCACCGACCATGTAGCGCTTGTCGCCGTCGAGCAGCTCGTTGGGGTTGGTCTTGTGGCTGTCGTAGTCCTTGCGGAAGACGATGCCCATCAGGTGATCGTAGTCGTCGACGATGGGCAAGGCGTTGAGCTTGTTGTCCCAGATGACGTCGTTGGCAACCTTGAGGCTGATGTTCTTGTCGCCCACGATGAGCTGCTCACGCGGGGTCATGAACTCGGAGACCTTCGTCTGGTGGTCATCGCGGCTGGGGCGATAGTCACGGCTGGTGACGATGCCCAGGAGCTTACCCTTGGGAGTGCCGTCGTCGGTGACCGGCATGGTGGAGTGACCGGTCTTCTCCTTGAGCTCGATGACCTGCTCCATGGTCATGTCGGGGGTCAGTGTGGAATCGGACTGAACGAAGCCAGCCTTGTGATCCTTGACGGCCTTGACCATAGCGGCCTCGGACTCGGCGCTCTGGGAACCGTAAATGAAGGACAGGCCACCCTCGGTAGCGAGCGCGACACCCATGTCGACGCCCGAGACGGACTGCATGATGGCGGAAACCATGGGGATGTTCAGGGTGATTGCCGGCTTCTCACCGCGCTTAAAGCGGGTTAGCGGCGTCTTAAGAGAGACGTTGTTGGGGATGCACTGCGAGGACGAGTAACCAGGGACCAGCAGATACTCCGAAAACGTGTGGGACTCACCGGGAAAGAACGTAGCCATGTTTCTCCTTTTTCCATGCGACCGGTCGGCTGCAGGCCTCGTAGGACCCAGCCCAACCTTGGGCGCCCAATACTGGGGAAGTATCTTAACGCACTTTGACTGCTACAATGCATGATTTAAGAAGAGCACATGAGGGTTTGACGCAGGCTTTGCGTTTGCCCAGCAAACACTTTAGCGGGGAGACGTGGAGCACATGGAGTACAAGACGACGGCAAAGCTGGTCATTCAAGCGTGCGACAAGGATCTGCCGGGCGTCTTCGGCCACGGCTGCGTCTTGCTGCTGCAAGGTATCGCCCGCGAGCACTCGCTCAACCGTGCCGCCAAGAGCATGGGCATGGCATATTCCAAGGCCTGGCGCATTGTGAACGAGGCCGAAGGCCAGCTGGGCTGCAAGCTCATCGAGCGCGACGGCGCCCGCGGATCCACGCTCACCCCCGCCGGCGAGCGAGCCATAGCGGTCTACGAGGAGCTGCAGGCCGACATCAACAACGTCATTGCCTCCAAAGCCAACGACCTCATCGCCAGCATCAAAGAGTAGCTAATTGGCGGAGGGCGTTATCTAGGGTGGCGGCTACCGTCAAGGGGTCGTCGGTGCCGGCGAAGAGACGGATGGTGCCCCCCTGCTTGCCGCGTGGGGCCGAAAGGCGCGTCGTTGCGCCGCCGGCAGGCGATGTGCGAAACTCCCCCGGCAAAGCGTCGAACAGCTCTCCCGCGCTACGCTCGATAAGGTCAAATTCAACTGCCGGGCCAAAACCATGCTCGAGGATTCCCGTTGCAACCGCATGGTCAGGATGCGAGCTCAGTCCGGGATAGCGCACGTTGCGCACCATCTCGTTGGCGACCAGATACTCGGCCAGCGCACGGGCGCGGTCGAAGTGTGCCTGCATGCGGGTATTGAGCGAGTCCAGCCCGCGCTCCAGCACACCGGCCTCGTCAGCAGGCAAATTAAGCTTTGCCAAGCCGCAGTCCTCAAACAGGGCATATGTGCACGCGGCGGCAGCATCCACACGATGGCGCTTAAGCTGCGAGCGCGCAACCGATACGGCAACCAACTTGCGTGAAGCATCACCGGCGCACACGCGGTCGAGCGCCTCGAGGGACAGCGCAGCACCCAGACGCAGCGGATCGCAGCCAAAAGCCGACGCCACGGTGTTGTCCACAACCAGCAACGCATGGGCCTCACGCGCCGCCCGACCCAGCGCACGCAGATCGGGCACACACAGGCCAAAGCCGCCGATTGAGTTCACAAACCACCACAGGTGCGGCCCCTCGGCATCAAACGAAGCATCAAAGTTCTCGGACGCGGCGACAAACGCTGCAACCGACGGCTCACCCACCATAGCCACGTCGCAGGCATCAAAGCCGCTCGCAAACGTATCGGCAAAGTCATCGGCAAACGCGACCAGGCGGTCACCGGGACGCACAATTCCCAGCTGCGACAGAGCAACCGGCACATGCGGGCCCGCAAGCAACCGCGCCTCACGCGCGCCGGCCCTCAAAGCCCAAGTCTCTTCTAGCTGCTGCACATCCACACGGCACCGTCCCTTCATAAACAAAAACCCACGATGCGGGTGTTCCCCGCATCGTGGGCAACGGCTGCAGTATAGCGCCGATATGCGACGAATCGCCTAGATGCTGAGCGCATGATAGTTCACGCTCGCACCCGGAGCGTCAACGGACACGCCATAGGCCTCGGGATAGATGCGCGTCGAAAACACGAGTGCGCCATCGTTCACAAACACCTCGACCGACGAAACATCGCCAACAATGCGCACGTTGCGCACCTCGTCGACGGGCTCCCAGCGCACAGTACGACCGCAGCCGGCAGAAGCGCGACCCTCATCGGTAAATCGCATCTCAAAGCGCGCGGGGAGCTCGCCCTCGGCGGGCACAAACGCCAGCTGCAGCTCGCCATCAACGGTCGCGGTAAATGCGCCGTCGATACCGCTAGAAATAACGTCAAAGCAGGTATCGCCGGCAACCTCCAACGAGCCCTCCCCCACACGCACCGAGGCATAATGGCGCTCGATCTCACGCGCCGGTTGCTGCAGCACCACGCCGCCGGCACCGGCTGTAAGCTCACGCGGCACCGTCATGCAGTGCTGCCAGCCGCACACCACGGTGGGTGCGTTGCCATAGGTCGGTTCATCGGGCATGCCCATCCAGCCGATCAGAATGTGGCGACCGTCCTCGGCCGTGAACTCCTGCGGAGCATAGAAGTCAAAACCGGCGTCCCACAGGCGGAATTCGCCCGGCTCATAGGTACCGTCACCACCGGTAATGTCGCCCGTTACAGGCATGTAGCCAGCAGCGTATACGTTGCCGCGGTCCCAACGACCGCCCTCGAGCCCCTGAGGAGAGAAGGACAGGAACTTCACCGGCACACCGTCATCGGCCTTAAGCTCAAGATACCCCGGGCACTCCCACATAAAGCCAAAACGCTCGGGCGTAGACACACGGGTCTCGAGCTCCCAGCTCAGCATATCGGCCGAGCCATACACCAGGATCTCGCCCACATCGCGCCCGGCACCCTCGCCGTGCATCGCACAAAAACGGCTCTCGACATGCGGCCCATCCACGCGACGACGGGCGCCCAGCACCATGTGATAACGCCCGTCCGCGTCACGCCATACCTTGGGATCGCGCACATGGCAGGTCAAATCCTCGGGATAATCATCGGACGCCAGCACCACGCGCTTTTGGCTGAACTCCCGACCGGCAAGGCCATCAACGCTCTCGACATAAACAGTATCGGCGCGGCGGCCGGTATTGACGTAGTCGTACGTCCCGTCCGCATCGGATAGCTTCACGTTGCCTGTGTACAGCACGCGAATGCGACCGTCCTCGGCAAGCGCGGAGCCCGAATACACGCCATGACAGTCGAACGGCTCGTCGGGAAGCAACGGCGCTCCAACATATTCCCACTTCATAAGGTCGCGGCTCGTCGCATGGCCCCAGACCTTAACGCCACCCTCGACATCAAACGGCCCATACTGAAAATAGGCATGGAACACGCCGCCCGCCTGGCAAAGACCGTTGGGGTCGTTGAGCCAACCCGCCGGCGGCATAATGTGGAAGCGCTGGCCATACGCGCCATGACCGCACTCAAAGGCGGCGGCGTCAACAGCGGCGACCAGCTTTGCAAGGTCGCGACCAAGTGCATTAGACATATCAAAGTCCTAACGGATCGAAAGTTACAAGGCGCCAGATGCGGGAAACACCCGCGAGCATACAGCCCGCGGGCATTCCCTCAATCAAAAGCTCTTAGGCCTGCTCGAAAGCCTTGGGCTCGTCCTTGTACAGGACAAACGAGACGCCAAAGGAAACCAGCGCGGCGACCGCGAACATGATCGCGTACTGCACGGGTTGGGCCAGGCACAGCAGGATACCGAAGATACCGGTGACGCCCGTGCCGGAAGCAGCAAGCGAGGTGAGCGCGCAGACCAGGGCACCGCAACCGCCGCCAATGCAGCCGGCGATGAAGGGCTTAAAGAAGCGCAGGTTCACACCAAAGATGGCCGGCTCGGTAATACCCATGAAGGCGGACAGAGCCGAAGGAAGCGCCAGGCCCTTGATCTTGGCATCGCGGGTTTTAAAGGCAACGGCGAGCGCTGCGCCACCCTGGGCGATATTGGCAGCGCTGGCAATGGGCAGCCAGTAGGTCACACCGTACTGGGCGAGCTGGCCCAGGTCGATGGCGGTGTACATCTGGTGGATACCGGTAACGACCGTGGGGGCATAGAACAGACCGACGATAAAGGAACCGATGCCGAAGGGCAGGGTCAGCAGGGCCTGGATCAGACCGAGGATGGCGTTCTCGGCCCACACGAAGATGGGGCCGACGGCAACGAGCGTCACGAGCACGGTCACGAACACGGAGACAAGCGGGGTCACAAAGAGGTCGAACATCTCGGGAACGATCTTGTGCAGGCGCTTCTCGAGGAAGGCCAGAATGGCGCAGGCGATGACGATGGGGATCACATGGCCCTGATAGCCGACCCACTCAAAGCTGTACACGCCGGGAATGACGGTGACCATGGTCTGAACGCCCTCGGAGGCAACCGTGTAAGCGCTCTGCAGCGAGGAGTTGATGAACGCACCGCCGACGACAGCGCCCAGATACGGGTTGGCGCCAAAGGCCTTAGCGGCGGAGTAGCCGATCAGGATCTGCAGAATGCCAAAGGACGTGCCCGAGACCAGGTCGGCAATCTTGTAGATAAAGTTATTGGTATCGAGCGCGATAAAGCCGTTGGAGGCCATAAAATTGAGGGCGCTCATAATGCCCAGCAGCAGGCCCGAAGCCACGATGGCGGGGATGATGGGGACAAAGACATCGCCGAGCACCTTAATGGCACGCATAAAGATGTTCTGCTGCTGAGCCGCGGCCTCCTTGACCTCGGCCTTGGTGGCAGCCTCGACGCCGCTGAGCGCGATGAACTCCTCGTAGACCTTGTTGACGGTGCCGGTGCCAAAAATAATCTGGAGCTGGCCCTGGGCCTCAAAGACGCCCTTGGCGCCGTCGACGTTCTCGATGGCCTCCTTGTTAACCTTGGAATTATCGGCAATCACCAGGCGAAGACGCGTGGCGCAGTGCGCAGCCGAAACAACGTTGTCGGCGCCACCGATGTTGTCGAGCACCTCTTGGGCTGATTTGCGGTAGTCCATGACTTCCCTTTCCTCCAACGGGCGCATGTGCACCCGGCCATCTTTGACACTTACACTGTAATCGTTTTCAGTTTCATATGTCTGTAATCGTTTTCATAGTAGGGTGAACGGTAGGAAAAAGCCGGCGAATGGTAGTTTTACGGCAAAACAAGGCGACTTAGAGGCAGACAGACGTGCCCAAGACCTAGACATTCATAAGCTGATGGCCGAGCTTGAGTGTCTTGAGACCGCTCTCCCCCTCCACGCCATCGAGCGTGTTGAGCAACATGTTGGTCGCCTCGACGCCACTGGTCAGGTAGCCATAATGCACGGTGGGAATGCCGCCCGTCAGCGCGCGCAAAAACGCGTTGTCGCCAAAACCGCTTACGCGGTGTATGCCCTCGCCCATGCCTCGAACCTCGTCGATGGCGCGCAGCGCGCCCGCCGCCATGGTGTCGGTCGCGCAGGCGATAAACGAAACATCGGGAGCGACGGAAAGCAGCTCACTCGCCGCACCATAGCCCGAGTCGAGCGTAAACGAGCCCAGGCGAATCAAGGCGGCATCGAGCGGGTCACCCGCGGCGCGCAAGCCGGCCTCAAAACCGCGACGGCGGTCATAGCCGGCCGCGCGGTCCTCCTCGGTAACTCCAATGTAGGCAATCTTGCCGTCCACACGGCCCGCAAGCGCATGGCCCAGCTCAAAGGCGGCCTCGTAATCGTCGTGATAGACGCACGCCGCGCCCTCGACATTCTGGCCGATCAGAACGATGGGCACGCGGCACGACTCAATCGCCCGATGGTGCTCGTCGGTGATCATGGTTGCAACCAACACAATGCCATCAACTGGGTGGTTTTGGAACAAATCGAGGTATTCGAGCTCGCGATCGGCCGCGTTGTCGGTGTTTGCAAGCAGCATCTGGTAGCCACGGTGACCGAGCACCTGGCCAATGCCGGCGGTAATGCGGCTCACGGATTCCGAGTTGATCTTGGGCACGATGACGCCGATGAGCCTGGTGGAGCCGGTGCGCAGCGCGCGAGCCTGGCTGGACCGCACGTATCCGGTCAGCTCAATCGCCTTCTTAATGCGCTCGGCCTTGTCCGTCGAGATATATCCACCGTTGAGGTAGCGCGAGACGGCGGCGCTCGAAACGCCGGCCAGCTCGGCCACATCCTTCATCTTTACCACGAGCACCCCTGTCGTTGAAATCGCTTTCACCATGATACCCGTGAAGACGGCATGCGAACCAAATCGGCCCACTCAGGTCGAGCAAACGCCGTCGAGCGCGCGGATGGCGTCGGCATAGGGCATATCCACATCGTCCGAGAACACCTCGACGGCCATCTCGACCTTGTCACCGCGCATGGTCTTGGACTTGACGGTGAACTTGGTGCGGCCAAAGGCGCGCACAATGTCGTCACCCGTGGTCTGGCCCGTGTAGTGGATGACCATCATGTACACGCGCGC
>URWZ01000078.1 GCA_900551625.1 uncultured Collinsella sp. | reverse complement strand
CGCATCACGGTGGGCAAGACACTTGTCAACGGGCGCCTGTCGGGCGCCTACCTCCACCGCCGCGGAACCACCGCAGAAAAGGCGCTGGGCAATGAGGCAGAGGTTGCGCTGGAGTGCTTCACCCTGTGGTCGGATGATTTGGGCGACAGCCTCACGTTCCGTCAGGTCCTCCGCTTTCCGCAAGCGCCATCGAGCATCGAGCTGGGCGTACCCGAGAATATCAACGGCAAAATGGTGGTGCCCGTTGCATACGAAACTGCAAACGGTTGTGGCTGCGCATCGTATGCCGTGATCGGCCAGTCCATCCAGTCCATCGCGGGTTGGGGCGTTATGCCACCAGATGCCACAGTACCCCACGCGGTGCCGTGGCCACAACATTCGGGCTTTTTGGCAACCGTCAACGAGCAACTGCAGCATATTACTTGGACGCGAGGCGCATCGGTATTTGCAACGCAGCCCGTGGGTGCCGCAGGCTGCGGCCCGGCATCGTTCAGCGTAAGCAACAACGGCAGGTGCGTGCTCTATGTAGAGAACACCGATGGCAAGGTGGGACAAACCTACGACGAAGAAGGCAACCCGGTGGCAGTGATGGGCAAGCACTTCCGCATCTTCGCCAGCACCTTGGCAGGCGATCTGTTCACGGAGCCGTTCGTGATGTGCGAGCTGAACCATCCCGTCGATCAGATAACGACATTTTTGACGTCGGGGGGCATGCTCTCCGCGCTCGCCACGCACATTGTGAGCGCGGAGAAGAGCGAGGCAGAGCTGCACGGCATCGAAGTGCCCTTGGTGGCGTGTGCCACTCCGACGGGCGCGGTCGCTACCTCGGGCGCGGTGGTGCCCGGAGCAGCAGGCGAATCCTTCATGGTCACGGTGCGAAACGACGGCAACACCTTGCTGACCGCCGGCACGATCGATCTGTACCGAGAGGGCTCCAGCCAGCCGTTCTCCAGCGCTTCCATCGGATTCGGACTGAACGCACGCATGGCTTCAATCTACGATCCAGAGCTTGCCGAGGACGCTTCGGCCAACGACATGGCACACGTGAAGTACGCGCTCGAGACGCTGGGCGCACGTTTTGCAACGCACCCGCTGGTAGCCGACAACGGCAACGCCGTGCTGGCACCGGGTTGCACGGCACAGTTCCGCATGAGCTTCGCCATCCCCGAGAGCTGGAGCGACGAAGTAGGCAAACGCGTAACGCTGTATGCGAAGGCGCGTAATCTGGTGGCGCTCGATCCCGTAACGCTCGAGGAAATTCGACCGGGCGCGAACTCGGCACTGGGTGCCGTACTGCACGAGCTTCATGTGCCCGACGCGTCATGCGAACGCTCAGAAGTTCAGGTCGGCGTATGCGACAGCGCGGATACGACAGGACTTCACGACGCCCCGATGACGGCAGACGGCGATGGTGGCTCGAGTGGCGACGGTACTGACAAGGGTGGCGGCTCCGGCGGAAGCAGCTCCGGCAGTGGCAAGGACCACGGCAATAACAAGCGCTCCGGAAAAGCGGGCGCGCTTGCGGGCACGGGCGATGCCAACGCTCCCCTTACGGCAGCCGCTGCTGCACTCGCCGCGGCAGGCGCCGGCCTCGTCGCCTACAGCGTCCGCCGCACGGCGCTCGAAACCGACACCGCCAATGAGGTCAATTCTGATAGGCCTCGCTAGCTCCTAGTTACTTTTGTGAGAGACGTCGACTCGGCTCATCGAACATCAAATGGGCTGGTTCTGGATACCCAGAGCCAGCCCATTACGCATTAGATGTCGTCAGAGGAGTCGAGTTCTGCCTCGAGCTTGGCACGGCGTCTTTTCGCCGTGAAAAACGTTGCGCACAGGCCAGCAAACGTGGCCGCGAAAATCGTCGCACCGCAGAACACGCCCGTGGCCAGGTTCGCCAACCAAAAGACGCTTTCGAGCGGTACGATCTGCGCCTCAGCGATACAGCGCATTGCGGCAATAACAAGCGCGAACGCGGCGCCGCTAAGACCGCTGACAAGCAGGAAATATCCAACAGGAAGATGCTCGGTTTGCCCAAAACGATTGGTATCGACATAGCCCTTCCGCGTTTGCAGTCCTGCGCAAACCAACATCACGAGAACGAGCCACAAATACATGGCTGCCTCGAACGGCGTTGCAAAGCCATGCGGCATTTCACTGGCGTCGCTGTGAACCCACGCAACCTGTCGAGCTATAAACTGGTAGAAAAATATCATCAACATGCCAAACGAAAGCAGCACGAAACCAATCTTGTAGATCTTCGCGCTCTCAGCCTCCAGGCGCTCATCCTTTGGGCCGGCATATTCACGCCACTTTTGCACGATTTTCAGATCTTCATATTTCATAGTGAACTCCTAAAGAGTATTAGGGTCGGCGTCGGTTTCGTCTTCCCAAAACAAGTCGTTCAACGTAACGCGCAGCACCTTACAGATTGCCACGCACAAATTGAGCGTGGGGTTGTAGCCGCCCGCCTCGATAAGACCGATAGTCTGGCGCGTAACGCCCACGGCCTCGGCCAAGTCAGCTTGCGAAAGGCCAACCGCCGCGCGCGCCGCCTTCATGCGTAGGTTCTTTTTACCCGGCATGGAGTTCCTTTCGTAGTAATGGACAGATATCCGTTGCAACATGACAGAAATATATTGCATCCATCAGAAGATGTCAACTATATCTGTCATTATGGAAACCATGTTCGTCATCGCCATGCGGACACAACAACTTCGATTCGCTATTCAAACTTACTCGGACAGAACCGGCTCGATTTTGTGCGAGTGAGCTCTTTTCAACCTAAGCTCGAACGATTGTTCGATGGATTTCGTGTTGGTTGGAATCGCCTATGGGCTGGGCTATGCTACCTTGACTATCTATATGACTAAAACGCAGCAAAGGAGCATCGAGAGAGCGAGTATGGCAAAAAACACCGCAAACTATGGTAACGACAGTATCCGCCAGCTCAAGGACGAGGAGCGCGTACGCCTGCGCCCCGCCGTCATCTTTGGCTCGGACGGGCTCGACGGTTGCGCGCATGCCGCCTTCGAGATCCTGTCCAACGCCGTTGACGAGGCGCGCCAGGGCTACGGCAAGCTCATCACCCTTACCGCCTTTCGCGATGGCTCTATCCAGGTAGAGGACAATGGCCGTGGCTGCCCGCTCGACTGGAACCCTTCCGAGAAGCGCTTTAACTGGGAGCTTGTCTTTTGCGAGCTCTACGCCGGCGGCAAGTACAACAACAACCAGGGCGGCGACTACGACTTCTCGCTCGGTACCAACGGCCTGGGTTCGTGCGCGACCCAGTACGCCTCCGAGTACATGGATGTCACGGTTTGGCGCGACGGCAACAAATACTCCCTGCACTTTAAGAAGGGCAAGGTTGTCGGCGCCAAGAAGAAGGCACTCGAGATTGAGCCCAGCAATGAGGACCGTACCGGCACCACCATCAAGTGGCGCCCCGATCTTGAGGTCTTTACCTCCATCAGCATCCCCCACGATTGGTATCGCGAGACCATGCGCCGCCAGGCCGTGGTCAACGCCAACGTGACCTTCCGTCTGCGCATCGAGGGCGACGATGGCGAGTTTTCCGAAGAGGACTTTTGCTACCCCAAAGGCATCGAGGACTACGTGCTCGAGAAGGTCGGTGCCGACTATCTCACCGAGCCCTTCTTTATCGAGGCTGACCGTCGCGGTCGCGATCGCGAGGACCTGCCCGATTACAACGTAAAAATCACCGCGTGCATGTGCTTCTCGCGCACCTTCATGATGCAGGAGTACTACCACAACTCATCGTGGCTCGAAAACGGCGGTTCGCCCGAGAAGGCTGCCCGCAGCGCCCTCACCAGCGCCATCGATGCTTACATTAAGCAACAGGGCAAGTACAACAAAAACGAGAGCGGCATTAAGTGGCAGGACGTCCAGGACTGTCTGGTGCTGGTGACCAACTGCTTCTCCACCCAGACGTCCTACGAGAACCAGACCAAGAAGGCCATCAATAACCGCTTTATCCAGCAGGCTATGACGGCTTTCTTTAAGGAGCGTCTCTCGACCTACTTGATCGAGAACAAGGACGCCGCCAACAAGATCATGGAGCAGGTGCTCATCAACAAGCGCTCGCGCGAGAATGCCGAGAAGACGCGCCAGAGCATCAAGACCAACTTGCAGCAGAAGACCGACATGGCCAACCGCGTGCAGAAGTTCATCGACTGCCGCTCCAAGGACAAGAGCCGCCGCGAGATCTACATCGTAGAGGGCGACTCGGCAGCAGGCGCCATTCGCACCTCGCGCGATGCCGAGTTCCAGGGCGTTATGCCCGTTCGCGGCAAGATCCTCAACTGCCTGAAGGAAGACTATCCGCGCATCTTTAAGTCCGACATCATCATGGACCTCATGCGCGTGCTGGGCTGCGGCGTGGAGATCAAGGACAAGCGCATCAAGAACCTCGGCGCCTTTGACCTGGATAACCTCAACTGGAACAAGGTCATCATCTGTACGGACGCTGATGTCGACGGTTATCACATCCGCACGCTCGTACTCACCATGCTCTATCGACTGGTGCCCACGCTTATCGACGAAGGCTACGTGTATATCGCCGAGTCGCCGCTCTACGAGATCAACTGCAAAGAAAAGACCTACTTTGCCTACACCGAGCTCGAGAAGAACGGCATCCTTAAGGAGATCGGCGACCAAAAGTGCTCGATCAACCGCTCCAAGGGTCTTGGTGAGAACGATCCGGACATGATGTGGCTCACCACCATGAACCCCGAGACGCGCCGTCTGATCAAGGTGGAGCCCGAGGACGTCACCAAGATGGAAACCATGTTCAACCTGTTACTGGGCAACGACGAGGCAGGCCGCAAGCGCCATATCTCCGAGCACGGCAAGGAATACCTCGACCAGCTGGACCTGCAGTAGCAGCAAATCGATAACGACGGCCCATAAGAAGTTCAAGAGGATATCGTGGCAAAGAAGAAGACGAAGAACCAGCCCAAGAAAAAGCAGGTCAATGCCGAGAACGTCATCGGCCTGCACTCCGAGGTCACCGACCAGCCGATCACGCAGACGCTCGAGGTCAACTACATGCCCTACGCTATGAGCGTCAACGTCTCGCGTGCATTCCCCGAGATCGACGGCTTTAAGCCCTCGCATCGCAAGCTGCTCTACACCATGTACAAGATGGGTCTGCTCAAGGGCGAGCGCCAGAAGAGCGCCAACATCGTGGGCCAGACCATGAAGCTCAACCCACACGGCGACGCCGCAATCTACGAGACGATGGTGCGCCTTGCGACGGGCAACGAGGCGCTGCTCGCCCCCTTTGTGGAGTCGAAGGGCAACTTTGGCAAGTACTATTCGGGCGACCTGAGCTACGCCGCCTCACGTTATACCGAGGCCAAGCTCTCCCCCATCAGCGCCGAGATCTTCAAGGACATCGACAAGGACCCGGTCGACTTCGTCGACAGCTACGACGGCGCCATGAAGGAGCCGCGCCTGCTGCCCACCACGTTCCCCAACATCCTCGTCTCGGCCAACAAGGGCATCGGCGTCGCCATGGCTTCTGACATCTGCGGTTTCAACCTCAACGAGGTCTGCACCGCCACAATGCACTACCTCAAGGATCCAGACTGCGACCTGCTCGAGTACATGCCCATGCCCGACTTCTCGACCGGCGGCGAGATTATCTACCGCCGCGAGGAGATGGAAAAGATCGTCGAGACCGGCCTTGGCAGCTTCCAGATCCGCTCCCGCTGGCGCTGGATTCCCGAAGAGCGCATCATCGAGGTCTACGAGATCCCCTACACCACCAAGACCGATGTCATCATCGAGCGCATCGTCAAGCTTTCCAAAGAGGGCAAGGTCAAGGAGATTGCCGACATCCGCGACGAAACCGACCTCTCGGGTTTGCGCATCGCCATCGACCTTAAGCGCGGCGTCGACCCCGACAAGCTCATGGCCAAGCTCTATCGCTCGACCACGCTGCAGGATTCGTTCTCGTGCAACTTCAACGTGCTCGTCGACGGCTATCCCCGTGTCATGGGCGTGCGCCAGATCCTGCACGAGTGGGTCAAGTGGCGTATTGAGTCCACGCGTCGCCGCATTAACTTTGACCTGGGCAAAAAGTCCGAGCGCCTGCACCTGCTGCACGGCCTCGAGGCGATCTTGCTCGACATCGACAAGGCGATCGCCATCATCCGTGGCACCAAGCTCGAGGCCGAGGTCGTGCCCAACCTTATGCGCGGCTTCGACATCGACGAGACCCAGGCC
Source organism: uncultured Collinsella sp. (assembly GCA_900551625.1). Lineage (GTDB taxonomy): Bacteria > Actinomycetota > Coriobacteriia > Coriobacteriales > Coriobacteriaceae > Collinsella. The sequence goes on along the minus strand of URWZ01000078.1, from coordinate 927 downwards.
GAGTTTGTTGCCGAGCTTAAGCTCCGCAACATCAACGAGGAGTACATCCTCAACCGCACCAAGGACATCGCCAAGCTTGAGGGCGAGATTGCCGAGCTTGAGGAGATCCTCTCCAGCGAGGAGAACATCAAGAAGGTCATCAGCGACGAGCTGGCCGCAGTCAACAAGAAGTACGTGATGCCGCGCCGCACGGGCAGGATTGAGCCCCACGAGGTCATTGAGGTGAGCCTGGAGCCCGAGGTCGAGGAATATCCGGTTACCATCATGCTCTCGCGCGATGGCTACCTTAAGAAGATGACGGACCGCGTGCTCAAGAAGGCGACCACGCTCAAGTACAAGGACGGCGACAAACCCTTTATCGAGTTTCCGTCCTCCAACACCCACGAGCTGCTGGTCTTTACCAACAAGAGCCAGGTGTACAAGTGCAAGGTTGCGGCGTTTGAGGACACCAAGTCGGCCCAGCTGGGCTCGTACCTGCCCACCGATCTTGAGATGGAACCCGACGAGAGCGTCATCTGGGTCATCGACCCCGAGGACTACAAGGCCGACGTGCTGTTCGTCTTTGAGAACGGCCGCGTGGTGCGCGTCGCGCTTTCTGGATACGTCACCAAGACCAACCGCAAGCGCCTTAAGAACGCCATCTACGGCGGCAGCAAGCTGCTGTATGCGCAGGTGCTCAAGGAGGACCGCGACATCGCGCTGGTCTCGAGCGACTACCGCCTGATGAACTTCAACACGTCGCTGCTCAAGACCAAGACGACTACCAACACGCAGGGTGTCCAGGCCTTTACGGCCAAGAAGGGCCGCTCGGTCACCACCATCGGCACAACCGAAGAGATCCTTGGCGCCGGCGTCTCGGCCGAGAAGTTCACCGCGCAGAGCCCTGTCTCTTATACACATCTGACGCTGCCGACGATATGCAGTGTG
>URWZ01000077.1 GCA_900551625.1 uncultured Collinsella sp. | reverse complement strand
CTTTGGTTTTAGTTACATAAATACCAGAGCCATTCTAGCCCATACGCATGATGGCGAAACGGTTTAGCGGTCAATTGGGTTGTTCTATTTGACCCCACGCAAGAGCGGCGGGTAGGTTGTCGCAACCCGTCCGCCGCCGAGGCAATAGAAATCGATAGACGCCAGGCCTTACGCCTTGAGCGTGAGCACCGCGCCGAAGGCGGTCGGGCCGCAATGGCTCGAGATGACGCCGCCGACCTGAGTCCAGGTAATGTCCTTAAAGCCCAGGTCGTGCGCATAGACTTCCATGTCGTCGCGCAGCTCCTGGGAAAGGCCTACCGAATACGCCAGGCCAATGTGCGAGTAGTCAATCTCGCCCTTCGCAACCATGTGGTCAATAAAGGCGCGGGCGCACTTGAGCATAGAGCCGCGGAACTTCTTGGTCGCCACAAACTTACCGCCCGTTACCTCAATGCAGGGCTTAATCTTGAGCAGGTGGGCGCCAAGGAATGCCACGTTGGACAGACGACCGCCCGCCTTAAGGAAGGCTAGGTCTGTAGGAACAAAGCCCAGCAGCACACGGTCCATGACGGAATTCGTAAATGCAAAGATTTCGTCGACGGTGGCATCGGGGTGAGCCTCGATGTATTTGGCGGTCTCGACGGCAACAAGCGACTGGCCCACCGAGACAAAACGCGTGTCCATGGAGTAGACGTAGTCGCGACCCTTGGCGGCAATCTTAGAAGACTGGTGTGAGCAGGTCGTGGCCTCGGAATACGCAAGATGCAGAATGGTCGCATCGGGCTGCTCGGCATGGATACGGTCGTACACGTGAGCAAAATCCGCAGGCGCGCAGCCGCTGGTCTTGGGCATTACGCCAAACTCGTTGCAGCGCGAATAAATCTCGAGCGGATCGATCGAGCCGTCCTCGACAGTCTCGTCACCAATCGTGACATGCATAGGCACGCGCACGATGCCGTAGCGTTCGCAGAGCTCTGGCGTCACATCCGAACCAGATTCAACCACGATTACGTACTTGCCCATTATCATCACGACCCATCTCGACGTTGGCTTTTTAATATGTGACGCACGTCCACCGTCCTGCTACACAACGGCCTCCAAGCGCCAAAGAGACGCCGTCCCTTGCACACAACAAAGGACAGCGTCTCCCTGGAAAACTCCGTGCTAATCTGAGATTCTACACGGTTTATTACTAAGTGTTACTTACTCCGCAAACGGTCGCTATACGCGATAAACGGTAGTTCGCTGCGGCAACTGCGACACATTCCGCCCAGCAAGTCCAATCGTGCTCCACACACGGTTAATGCGCGAGGCGGTAGAAATCCATCGACGCCGCACCCTCGGCGTGCAGCTCCATCGCCGGAACCGCCGGCGAATAGGTACGGCTCGTAAGTGCCGCCTCGCCGCCATTTGCAAAAATCTCGACCATCGTAGTGTCCGAAAGCACGCGCAGGTCGCGAAGCTCGCTGAGCTCGATCGACCTCTGGTCGCGCCCATAGCCTTCGTCACCCATGTCGAGGGTAAGCATCCCGTCTGCATAGCGCACAAAGACACCCTTGCGAATCTCGAGCTCGACCATCTTGGCGCCCTCACAGGAAACCACAAGATCATACAGGCGGCCCGGCTCCTCAACGGTTTCACCGCCTGTCGCGCGAACGCAGTCGCCGCGCATCCTCTCAATCTCGTGCGCCGGCTGCTGGCAGAGCTTGCCATCGCGTATGCTCAGCTCTCGCGGCACCGTCAACGCGCACTGCCACCCGCGCGCCACCGTCGGGTTTTCTGCCGTCGCATCGGGGCAACCCGACCATCCGATCATCAAACGCCGGCCTGCAGCATCCTCAAAGGACTGCGGAGCATAGAAATCAAAACCGGCATCGACCATCGGGGGCATGCCCTGCCCGACGATTTTAAAGCTCGGCGCCTCCCAATCGGCCTCGATAGGGAACCACACGCACTGATGCGGATTGCGGTAACGCCAACCATCGGCAGGCACACCCTGCGGACAGCAAACGAGAATAAGCTCGCCATCGAGCTCAAACAGATCGGGGCACTCCCACATAAAGCCAAAGTTCTCGTCCAGCTCAATGCGCGTCGCATAGCTCCAGACCCCTAAATCACGCGAAGTATAGACAAGCACGCAGCCACGGTCGTCTTTCGTACGAGCGCCCAGAACCATGTAGTAGATACCATCGTGCTCAAGGATCTTGGGGTCGCGCACGTGCGTACCGATATCGTCGGGGTAATCGACTGGTCCAACAGCCATGCGCTTCTCGCCCAATTCGTCGGGATTCTCGGCAACCATATGAATCTGGTTTTGCTCACGGCCCGTCAACACGTAGTCGTAATCATCGCGGTCAAAATGCTTGACGTTGCCGGTATAGAAGTAGTGAATCTTGCCATCACGTACAAAGGCAGAACCAGAATACGCTCCGCTCGAATCCAAATCGGAATCGGGGAACAGCACGGGGCCGTGATTCTCGTACGTCACAAAATCCTTTGTCGTCAGATGGTTCCAAAGCACTGGACCGCCATGCGCAGCATCGAAAGGATCGTATTGATGATAGATGTGATACGTATCACCAATCTGAACCAAACCGTTGGGGTCGTTGAGCCAGCCAAGCTCAGGCTCCACATGGAACAGAAGCCTATCGGGGTCGGACGCGATGCGAGCCGCCGTCTCATCCTGTCCGGCACGCCACTGCTCATAGTCCGCGCGTGTCACCTTGTTTTTTTGATTAAACATCGCCGTTGACTTTCTCGTCTATGGGGAAGGACGCTCGACTCACACGAGTCGAACGCCCTTCCTCAAATGGACTTATCCGCACATTGCACTGAATGGCTCAACTAGAAGCTGACATCGAAGCCAGCGCCAGCGCCCTCTTCATCGGTGGTCGGCACGCCCTTTGCCTTGTTGTAGGCAAAGATCAAGACGATCGGCACGATAAAGGCGATGAGATTGCCAGCCACATACCACACGAGGGTCTCGGGCGTGACGATGAGCAGGCCAAGCACGCCGGTCAGACCCTGACCGATAGCGCGCACCTCAAAGAGCTTGACGAAGGCACCGCCGCAGCCTGCACCGATGCATGCGCAGATGAACGGAATGATCGAATAGCGCATGTTTGCAGCAAAGATAGCGGGCTCGGAGATTCCGACCAGCGTCGGGATAAAGGACGACATGCAGATGTTGCGCTCTTTGGAGTGCTTCTTGTGAATGAGGTACATACCGATGGCGCCGCCGCCCTGGGCGATGATGGAAACCGACCAGATGGCCTGGATGTAGTTGAAGCCAGTCGTGGCAACAAGGTTTGCCTCGATACCCTGGATGAACTGATGCGTACCGGTAACGACGAGCGGCTGCAGGAACGCGGCGAAGACAAAGGCACCAAAGACGCCCATCCTGTTGTACAGGATATCGATTACGCCGGCGAGGACGTCACCGATCAGGTTACCGAGCGGGCCGAACACGGTGAACAGGGCGACGTTAGCAAGAATCAGGGTAACGGTCGGGACAAAGACGAACGAAACGACCTCGGGGATGTACTTCTGGGCAATCTTTTCGACCTTGGCCATAAACCAGGCAGTCAGGATTGCAGGGAACACGCCGCCCTGGAAAGCAACCATGGGAATGGAGAGCGGACCAAAGTTCCAGTACTCAGCACCCGTCGGGTCCATAACGAACGTGTTGCGGTTCATAAGGCTCGGGTGAACCATGACGATACCGACGAGGATGCCCAGGATCGGGTTACCGCCAAAACGCTTGACCGCGCTGTACATAACCAGGACAGGCAGGTAGTCGAACGTGGTGGCGATAATGGCAAAGAAGCTTGCGAGGTTCTTGAGGAACTCGCTGTGATCGGCAAGGCTGCCCTCCATGCCAAAGAGGCCGTTGGCAACGATCAGCGACTTAAGGCCGATGATGATTGCAGCGCCGACGAAGGCGGGAATGATGGGGATAAAGATGTCCGAGAATACCTTGAGGACCGAGAAGAACTTGCCCTTCTTGTCCGCCTCGGCGCCCTTGACCTCGGAAGCACTGATCTCCTTAACGCCCGTCAGAGCCATAAACTCATCGTAAACCTTGTTGACGGTACCGGTACCGAAGATGATCATGAGCTGGCCGCTGTTGTACAGCACGCCCTTGACGCCATCGATGTTCTCGAGCTCGGCCTTGTTGTATTTGCTCGTATCCTTGAGCACCAGACGCAGACGGGTCACGCAATGCGTGGCGCCCTCGATGTTCTCCAGTCCGCCGACGTTGTCGACGACTTGCTGGGACACTGCCTTGTAGTCCATGTTCCTCTCCATTCCTTTTCTAAATCATAAAACGGTTCGTTGCCGCTACAGAGACGCGATCGTTGCGTTTGCGCACTTGAGCGCACCGTCGGTGACGGTAAGCGCCACACCCTGGCCCTGCTTGTTGCAGAAGCGAGCGTTAAGCGCAACATCATCGACAAAGATGGTCGCGATGTCGTCGTCGACGACCAGACGCACATGGTGAGTGCCCTCGCCCTTAAAGAACAACGGACGCTCGAGGCCCATGTTGTTGACCTGGAACCACGGGTACTGGGGAGCCGGCGTGAACTCGAGCTTGCCCTCGCGCAGGTTGGCGCGGAACTCATAGGCAAGACCGGTCTCGGCGTCCTCGGCGAACTTGACCGAGAAGCCGGCAGCGTTACCGCCGAGCTCAATGTCGGCATCGAGCAAGTAGGTGGAGCCGGCATCCGCGGCGAGCACCTGCTCGACCTTGCCCGACTCGCAGGAAAGCTCAAAGGTCTCGACTGCCTTAGCCTCGCCAAAGGCGCCAAGCATGCTGTCGGGGAGCTTGGTGCCGAGCGTTCCGTCGGCACGCTGAACGATCTCGAGGGGCATAAAGGTGCCACCCCATAGGTAAGAGCTGGGGTCGCCGCCCTCGTCACGCGTAGGAACCCAACCAAAGAGAACGCGACGCTCGCCATCGAATGCGGTGCGAGCGGCGTAGTACGCGCGGCCGTCGAAGGAGTCGTCAGCGGGGGTAATCCAAGGACCGTTGATGGACTTGGACATGCGGTAACGGGTCTTGTTGCCGTCGCTGTACTCGGAAAAGACGAGGTACCACCAGTCGCCCATCTTAAAGAGATCAGGCATCTCAAACATGGTGTACAGGCCCGGGTTCCACCAGTCGCCCTGGAACTCCCAGTTGGTCAGATCCTTGGAGGTGAACTTGACCAGGCGGCCGGTCATCAGACGCTTGTCCTCGCCCACACGCGTGCCGAGGATGAGCATGTACTCTTCGTTCTCCTCATCCCAAAGCACAAAGGGATCGCGCCAGTTGCGGTCATCGTAACCCTCCTGGGGCGGAAGCAGCGTCTCGGCGATGTTCTTCTCCCACTTGACGGCGTCGTCGCTCGTTGCGTGAAGAAGAACCTGCTTCATCAAACGTGCGCGGACCTTATCGCGATTGCAACCAGTGTAGAGCGCATGGTACTTGTCGCCCACCTTAAACACCGTGCCAGCATAAACATACTGGTCGACTTCCTCGTCGCCGCCACGCTCAAGGCTCTCGCCAAAGTCTTTGTAATTGACGAAGTCCTTGGTTGTCGCGAGTGCCCAGCCAAACGGCTCTCCGAAAGGTCCGGGGTTTCGCGTGTCACGCTGATGATAGAGATAGAACGTGCCGTCCTCGCCGTACGGCATGATGTCGCCTACCCAAATTCCCTCAGGCTGGTAATACACCTTGTGCATCCGAGACTTCCTTTCCACGACATACTAACTCGGTACAATGGCAAGATATGTCAATCGTTTTCATATGTCAAACGTTTTCACACCAATACGTCTTTTCGCAGTTCCAGTCGTCGGCAAACGGTTGACATATGCCGGCGAACGGTCATCAGAGGCGTTTGAGGAATTCTTTTGGCACGGGATGAACTACGCGGTTTTGCCCTCAATGAGTTCAACGGGGAGCTTGATATTCGATTCGGGATTATCGCCGTTAATAAGAGCGATGATGGATTGCGCCGCGAGCTCTCCGATGCGATCGATATCTTGACGTACGGTTGTTAAGTCAGGCATAAACGTCATAGTGCGGCGGGCACCATCTGCGCCCACGACCTTAATGTCGTCTGGAGCGCTCAAGCCACGCTGCTTCATCACGTTGAGACAGATGGCCGCCATCGTATCGTCTCCCGCAAAGATGCCGTCAATATCGGGGTTCTCATCGAGGATCTTCGCAACGACCGCGCCCTTTTCGTCGTCGGGCTTAACGAACTCAACCTCACGGACAAGCGCGGACAAACCGGCCTGCTCAACAACATCGAGGTAGGCATCGGTACGCTTATTGGCAGGCATGCGCATGCGGCTATTGCTGCGCAGGCACAGGATACGCCTGCAGCCGTCATCAATCAGACGGCGCGTGGCGAGCTCGCCGATGCCATAGCTGTCACTTGCAATCTGGACAGAGCCCTCGCCAAGATCGCAGTCGATGCCAACCAGGCTCAAGCCCATCTCGGCATATGCCTCAGCACCGATATTGAGGGAGTTGACGATTACGCCGTCGACCATATTGCGGCGGAGCATGTCGATATAGGAACGCTCAAGATCGGGTCGATTGGCGCTGTTGCACAGCAACATCTTAAAGCCGTTTTCCGCTAACGTGCGCTCGACCGCCTGCACAACCTGAGCATGGAACGGGCTGCTCACAAAGGGAACAATCATGCCGATAAGGTTCAGGCGGCCATTGAGCATGGCACGGGCGATATCGTTGGGCGTGTAATTGATGCGCTCCATCGCGGCATGGACCTTATCGCGGGTCTCTTGGCTAATATAGCCGCGATTATTAAGCACGCGAGATACCGTAGTAGGCGAAACCCCCGCCACCGCTGCAACTTCCTTGATGCCAGGCTTAGCAGAATCCTTAGAACGAGCGCCCTCGCGAGCCATAGCACCCTCCCCCATCAACATGTCAAACGTTTACATACGAACAAAGCATACCCCAACAACAGCGGGAAGACGGTAACAGCACAAGTAAGTAAACGACTCATCCAAATAATTAGGAGAGTTCCGCCTAAAGGGTGACTCCAAAGGACCCCACATGGCCGGTTTTGGGTTATTTCCCAAAACATCCCGCAGGACGCAAAGAGGCTCCGCCGCGCAACGCGCGCAGCGGAGCCTGTCTCTTATACACATCTCCGAGCCCACGAGACGCTACGCTATCTCG
>URWZ01000076.1 GCA_900551625.1 uncultured Collinsella sp. | reverse complement strand
CCTCAATACCAAGGGCGAGCAGGTGCGCAAGGACGCCGGCACCCCCGATATCGCCCGCAGCGTGTCCGACATGTTCGAGCAGGCCGGCGGCACCATCTCCGACCTGACCGAGCGCCTGGGCATGCAGGGCGAGACTGCGGCACAGCGCGTACTCGATGAGCTCATCCTGGCCCGCGTCCGCGTTATGACCGCCCCTGAGCGCACGGCCTTTTTGGCCCATGTGCGCGACATCGTCGATTCGGTCGAGGACAACGTGACCTCGGTGCCCGTCGAGTCTGTTGAGCCCGACGACGCAGAGGACGCCGAAGAGGCCGAGTAGCAGCGCAGATGGCAGATTCCACCACCGATTACAACAATCTAGATCCCTTGGGTGACGAGGCGGCGGTTGTCGACGAGGTCGATGCCGCCGTCTCGGGCGCTAGCAAGAAGCCGCGCGCTGTCGATATGGTGCCCGAGGAGCCCGACGCGATGGCGCCGGATGAGGAATACCAGCTCACGCCGGCAGGCCGCCGCGAACGCATTGGGCAGATCGTTCGCCTGATCAAAAAGTACCGCGTATGGGATAACCTCACGCCGGTTCGTTTGCGCCGCCTGCTCGAGGAACTCGGCCCCATGTTCGTCAAGATGGGACAGATTCTGGCCAACCGGTCCGAGATTTTGCCGCAGCGGTTTTGCGACGAGCTCCGTCGCCTGCGCTCCGACGTAGAGCCGGTGCCATATGAGGTAGTGCTCCGCTGTCTGGAAGAGGAATACGGCCAGCGCCTGGGGCAGATGTTCGACGCGATCGACCCCAACCCGCTCGGTAGCGCGTCGCTCGCGCAGGTGCACCGCGCCCGTCTGGTGACGGGCGAGGACGTGGCCGTTAAGGTGCAGCGCCCCGGCGCGCAACAGGTCATGGCGCAGGATATCGACATCATCCGTTCGGTGGTGCGCATCGTTTCCAAGTTTGTCAACACCGATCAGTTTGTTGACCTGCACGGCGTGGTCGAGGAGCTGTGGACCTCGTTTCGCGAGGAGACCAACTTTTTGGCCGAGGCCAAAAACCTCAACGATTTCTATGACTTCCACAAAAGCGTGCACGGCGTTTCGTGTCCCAAATCCTACCTGGACCTTTGCACCGAACACGTGGTGGTCATGGACTACATCGACGGCATCTCCATTGCCGATCCCGAGCGCCTGGTGGCCGAGGGCTATGACCTGGAAAAGATCGGCTCGGCGATCGTCGAGGACTATTCGACGCAGGTGCTCGACGACGGCTTTTTCCATGCCGACCCGCATGCGGGAAACATCATCCTCAAGGACGGCATTGTCTACTTTATTGACCTGGGCATGGTCGGGCGCATGTCGAGCCACGACCGCGGTATCGTCAAGGATATGATCTTTGCCGTGGCCGAGGGCGATGTGCCCAAGCTCAAGGATTCGCTCATGCGCTTTGCCGTGACGCGCGGTGATTCGGCCGAGCTCGATCATTCGGCCTTTTTGTCCGATTTGGACTTTATCGTAGCCGACTTTGCAGGACTCGATCTTAAGGACCTGGATATCGGCGAGTTTTTGACCTCGTTGCTAAACCTGGCGCGCAGAAACGACGTTGAGCTGCCGAGCGTGGTGACGATGTTCGCCCGCGGCATGGTGACGCTCGAGGGTCTGCTGACCGAGTACATGCCCAACGTCAACATGATCCAGATCATCCAAGCGCACATCAAAAACGAGAAGAGCGCCTATGCGCGCGTCCGCGAAATGGGGCGCGACTTTGCGGCGAGCAGCTATCGCGCGGCAAAAGGCTCGCTCGAGGCGGCCGAGTATCTGGGCTTGGCGTCGCGTATGCTCACGCGCGGCCAGCTTAAGGTGAACACGCAGATCATAAGCAGCGATAAGGCGCTGCGGCAGCTGGGTGGAATCATCGACCGCATGTCGATGGCAATTGTGATCGCCGGTCTGTTTATCGGTTCGTCGGTGGTGTACTACGCGCGCATCGAGCCGGTTGTGTTTGGTATCCCGGTGATTGGCTTTATGGGCTACGTGAGCGCGCTGGTGCTGGCGCTGATGCTGGGCCGCGAGATCTGGCGCAACAGCCACGGCGGCAAGCGTTAACGTTTTCCGGGATCAGAGAAAGACGGATCCTTTTGCTCGGCACTCCATCCGCACCCTTTTCTATCGCAAACCATAGCTTTTACCTTGGGCTTCGCCTGTGTGCGGGGCCTTTTTGCGTGCTACCATACTGACAGTAATAATCGATGGCCTAGATGGTGGTGCGGAGACGCACGAATGCGCGGTTTTCCTGCGCGTTTGGGAGAATCGGGGTGCAAATCCCTGGCTGTACCAGTAACCGTAATTCCTCTTGGCCCGGGATGTTCGCGTCGCAGATCGGACGGCGCGCCCGGGTTGGTAAGGTTAAGTCGGATCGCCTCCCATCTTGTACGCGGCTGCAGCTTTTGCCGCCGGTGTGCATAGGGCTCTGGAGGGAAGGGGGACCCCGATGGGGGAACTCGAGCGCAACATGCGCGATGACGTGGGGCAGCCTCAAGGCAACGCTCCAAGTGCAGACAGTAGGAGACAAATGGATATGTTTGAGGACGAGCGCCAGCGCGTCTCGCATCGCCGTGGCGCAATTGCGCGCGGCGTAGCCAAGCGCGGTCTGGTGGCGTTCCTGGCTTTTGCCATGGCTTTTGGCACCACGCCGGCGCAACTTTGGGCCGAGGGCGCCGAGGGCATTGCCAAGGCCGTGACCCAGGCTACGACGGGCGGCGAGGGTGCGCCAGCCGACGAGGGCACTGCTGCCGCCGATACCGGTGCGAACGGTGCTGCCGATGGCGCCGACGCAGATCAGGGCGCAAATGCGAGTTCCGCGAATGGTGCTGACACCGCCGCAGACAACGCGACTGAGTCCGAGAGCTCTCCCGCGGTGCCTGCTGATTCGGAGCAGAAGAACGCCGTTGCCGCTGCGTCCGCCACGACGCTTTCCAGCGAGGCCAAGGTCTTCATCCAGGATTCCAAGGATGATGGCAATTCGTATTCCACGAAGTCCGGTCCGCTCAAAGCGGGCGATACGCTCTGGGCCAATATGTACGATGAGGTCGAGGACGACTGGTACGGCACTTCGACTGAGTCCGTTGTCAATCCCGGCACCTGGACTTACACCTGGCTCGCCGGCACGACCAGGGCCAGCAGCAATGTCGCTGACTACACCGAGGTCGTAGGCCACGAGCAGTCGCTCACCGTCACCGCCGCGATGGAAGGCAAATACTTCATCTGCAAGGTAACGGTTGATGGCAAGGATTACTTCGGCCCCTCGGTTTCGTACGGCTCGGGTATCAATGCCAACAACATCCCCGGTCCCGTGCTGGGTGCCGGGCAGATGGAGCTTAACAGCGTCAAGCTGAATAGCGACACGCCGAGTATAGGCGATACCCTGACGGCGACTCCGTACATAAGCTATTATCAGCAAGCCCCCGCCGACGCCAAGGTTACCTACACGTGGTCCGCATCCACCTCGCAGTACTCGGGCTTTACCAAGATCGAGGGGCAGACGGGCGCTACGCTCGTGGTGGGCGACGACCTCGAGGGCAAGTACATTAAGGTCGAGGCCACTGCCGGCGTCAACACGGTGAGCAAGACCACTTCCAGCAAGGTCAAACAGGCCGGTGCGGTCGAGATTTCGGCCGTGTCCATCATCAACACCAAGGACAACACGAGTGTCTTTGCGGTGGGGGATACCGCTAAGGCCCGCGCCAAGGAGAAGGGCGGCGCGTACGGCGCATTCGTCGACGCGAGCAAGCTCAACTATCAGTGGCAGTGCTCTGACACCAAGAGTGGCACGTATACCGACATTGCGGGCGCCACGGGTGAGACCCTCGAGTTTACCGACGCTTTGGGCGGCAAGTACCTCAAGTGCAAGGTGTCTTCGAAGATCGGCTCTTCGAGCTTGACCAACTCGACGGGCGCTCTCGTTGCTGCCGCCGGTTCAATTAATGTCACGAGCGTGACTATGAGCCCGACTTCGGGCAAAGTCGAGGTTGGCTCCACGATTACGGCGACCGCCAAGGTGGGTTCCACCGACGTTACCACCGATTCGCATGTCACGTGGCAGTGGTATAAGGGCACCTCGAGATACGCGAGCTCGTGCAACACGCCTATCGAGGGCGAGACCGGCAGCACCTTGACGGCGACCGCCGCCCTTAAGGGCTACTACGTCGTGGCTAAGGCCAATGGCGGCTATGGCGAGCAGAAGCCGTACTATGCGGCGGGTCCTGTGTCCGTCGCTGGCCAAGTTGAGCTTTACGACGTACAGTTTGAGGGCTCTCCCGCCACCAATGGCGTGCACGTGGGCGATACGCTCAAGACCAAGGTACGCAAAAAGGACGGCTCGAACTACAGTTATATCGAACGTACCGACAATGTGACCTATCAGTGGCAGTATGCAAATACCAGCTCGAGCTACGACTCCGCTTACACCGATATCCCCGGTGCTACCAAGGCCACCTATACCGTTGACGCCGCCTATGCCGGCAAGTATCTGCGCGTGAAGGTGACGAGCGAAAACACCGTTTCCAGTACGCAGAAGAAGAGCTCGTATGGCGGCACGCAGTCTGTCGCTCCGCTTGGTCCCGTGACGCTTAAGGGCCAGTACAAGCTGGCGGGCATTGAGCTTGCCGATAAGAACGTTACGCTGAGCGTGGGTTCAAAGATCACACCGAGCGTGCAGGTTCCGGGTCCTTGGTCGGGCTCGACCAAGGACGTGCCCGATGATGCCGACCTCACCATGGCGTGGTACGCGAGCGAGAACGGTACCGATTGGACCGAGCTCACCGACGGCGTCGATACGACTGATGGCAGCCTGACTATTACGGATGCGCTTGTCGGCAAGAAGATCAAGGTCACCGCGAGCGCACTCGACAACACCGTTGAGTGGGTTTCGCCCGACAGTGTTACCGCGGCGGGGGAGTATAACCTGCTGCGCGTGACCACTACGCCGCAGATCAATAGCGATACGACCCATCTCGTCTCAGGTGATAGCGTTAAGGCGACGGCGCAGGCCAAGCGCGCCGACGGTTCGGCCACCAATGGTATCGACGTCACCGGTCAGGCGACTGTTGCTTGGTATGCGGCCGACGACGCGAAGGCTCCCGCGGCCGACTGGACGCTGCTGTCCGATATGTCGGGCGCCGAGGCGACGGTCTCGGCATCTGCTGCTGGCAAGTATCTGAAGGCTGTCGCCACGAGCGGAAGCTCGACGGTCGAGCTCGTCTCCACCAACAAGGTTATCGCCGCGGGTTCGCTCGAGGCTGCAGTCCAAAAGCTCAACGATGCTAACAAGCAGATTGTTGTTGACTACAGCGCCAAGGGCGGCAACGTCAATGATGCGCTGAAGGCACAGCTTGCTGATCTGGGATTTACCGACGTTGACGTTAAGGTCTCCGAGGGCGGCGTGCTCTTTAAGGCTGAGGACGCCAAGGCCACGGTCGGCATCTCCGATGCGCAGGACAAGACCAATGGCGATGTAACGTTCTTCTTCATTGACCCCAACGACTACACCGGTTACAACATCGACGGTCTGCGTAGCGCCGATGTGGCGTTTGAACTGTCGCGCGATGGCGAGAAGATCGAGTATTACCAGCCCAACAAGACGGTTCAGGTGGCTTGGGACGAGGCTCGTGTGCAGCAGATGCTCGACGATGCTGCCGAGCAAATTGCCATAGGCTACGCTTCGGGCGATTCGGCCGAGTCCGTCACGTCGAATCTCACACTTCCGTACCGCGCGGGCTCCAAGAGCAAGTTCGAGGTTGAATGGAAGAGTTCCGACGGCGATGTCATTTGGCCTTCCGGTTATGGCTGGGACGACTACGCCGGCAAGGTGACGCGCGTTTCGAGCGATCGCACCGTAACGCTGACCGCGACCGTTTCGTTTGTGAGCGGTGGCCCGTCTGACGTTAAGGGCGCGCACGACTTCACGGTGACCGTCAAGGGCGATCCCGAGAAGGTTGCTGCCGACAAGAAGGCGCTGCAGGAGAAGGTCGACGCGGCGTTTACTTACGACAACATCAAGTACTCCGGCACCGACGCGGTCGCCAACAAGGACGGCTTGACCGCCGACCTGCAGATGCCGCGCACGAGCACGCTCAATATCGACGGCAAGTACTACAAGGTCGAGTACTCCGCCAGCACCGATGACATTACGTTCAATGGTTACAAGGGCACGGTCTACCAGCCGCTGCCTGGCACCGAGGCGGCGAAGACCAAGATCACCCTCACGGTGACTGATAAGTCTAACGCTGAGGTCACGGCAAGCAAGACCCTCGACTTTGCGATTGCCCCGCAGGACCAGGACGAGCTCGATGCCGAGCTGTTCCACCTGAGCCTTGCAAAGTCAACATTCTCTCAGGGTATTCTTGATGGCCAGGATGCCTCCAATGTAACGGGAAGCCTGCATGCACCGCTTAAGGTGTATGGTCAAGGACTCGGCGTTAACTGGTGCTATTCCGACGAAGAGGCTGCGGGCCATTACGGTTTCGTGTTCAGCGAGCTCCCCGGTGCCACGGAGAACACCTATCGTTTGCTCAAGTCGAGCAAGCCTGGGGTCATCGCGCATGAGAACCTTATCCTCACTCAGCCCGAATACAACACGAAAGTTACGATTAGCGGCCGTCTGAAGAGTGAGCGCTTTGCCCGTTATGCCGAGCGCTATCCCGACAATTCGGACTACGCGGTGCTTGCCGGCTTGGATGTTTCTGCGACAGTGACCGTGCTTGGAACGAGTGGTCAGGTCGCTCCTGAGGTTACAGCAACATGCTCGGTTATCGGCATCGATGCTGATGGCAACCAGCAGACCTGGACCGCCGCCGAGCCGTATACGTTAAAAACGGGGTCTACCGCCGCCGACCTCTCTGAGGCGCTCTTCAAGAAGCACGGCCTCACTGCCGATTACGGCATGGGAACCTGGGGCTGGTACCTCAATTCCATCACCTCGCCCGTCGACGCGGGCCAAACGCTTGGCTATGATTCGCAGACCGGAGCGTACTGGCAGCTCTTCATCAACGGCACGGCCGCATCGGTTGGTGCGGGCGGCTACGTGCTCGAGGCCGGCGACTCGGTCGTCTGGTGCTACTCCAAGTACGGCGACCCGGCGCCCACCGACCAGCTTTCCGTGAGCTGCGAGGTTGTTGGCCAGGCTAAGGACGGTAGCCAGCAGACCTGGGCTCAGCCCACGACTATCCAAGTGAAGGAGGGCTCGACCGCGGCGGAGCTCTCTGAGCAGGTGTTCAAGCCTGTCTCTTATACACATCTGACGCTGCCGACGATATGCAGTGTGTA
>URWZ01000075.1 GCA_900551625.1 uncultured Collinsella sp. | reverse complement strand
CACACGACCCACGCCGACCTCGGCAACCGCGCCGGCAAAGCCCACGACGCCCATCATGCTCGACACAAACCAGATGCAGACGGTGATCACGGCGGCGGCTGCAAACACGGCAAGCGAGCGCCGGCGCTCGGAGATTGGGCCGGCATCCATACGACGCACGCGCTCAGGCTCGTTCATGCCCGAGAACACCAACCCCACCGACACGATGACCGACGAGATAATCGCGTACGCGCCGAAGTTGAAATACGACTCGAGCGTGGCGGCGGCAGTCGAGTCGACCTTGACCTGCTCGATCTCGACCTCGGCACGCTCGGTGGCCGCATGCTCGGCGGCCTTGGCAACGTCGCCGTTAGAGGCGGCGGGCTCAAGTGCGGCCGCAGCGCCCGCGAGCGAGATCCAGCGCGAGGCCTCGGCAGACGAGAGCGCCGCCGCCATGGTGCCGGCACCGTAGGTCACATCGAGCTTGGGCAGGGACTCCCCCGCGCGGGCGGCTGCAACGAGGTCGCCCTCAAACCCCTCCGGGATAAAGAACACGCAGTCAGCGCTGCCCTTGGCGCTATTGTTCTTAGAAAGCGCGTCCGCAAGATTGTACGTATCGTCGCTGACGCCCGTGACCAGCTCAAAGCGCGAACCCAGATGCTTGGTAAGCGCACGCGAAAGGTCGCTGTCATCGCGGTCGACCACGATCACGTTGGCATCGTAGGGCTTATACTCGGTGAGCTGCGACGAGTTCCAGCTCACCGATGCCGCGATAAACACACCCAGCAGAGAAATGAACACCGTGTAGATGAGCAGATAGAGCGGGTGCGCAAGCGCCATGCGAAGCGCAGTCTTAAAGGTGCTCATAACGGCTCCTTCCAAAGATCAGCGTGGCGGCGGCAACGAACAGCAGCGCCATAAGGACCAGCGCGCCGGCGCGAACGGCAAAGGGGCCCAGGTCCTCAAAGAAATACAGGCGGTTGAACATGTCGCAGATGAGCTTGACGGGGTTGAACCAACACTCGGCCGGGCAGGCGCGGGCAACATCGTCGGCAAGCGCCATCGCCGGCTCGCCGTAGAGGCCGGCGAACAGGGCGCACGTGGTGGCAAAGCCCGTGAGGATGCCCGACTTGGACGCCTTGCCGCCCTTAACGGGAAGCGTGCCCACAAAGAGCCCCAAGCCCGTGGCGGCAAGCGCGGAAGCGGCGGCGCCCACCAAACACAGTCCCTCGCGCCCGCCAAAGTCGATGCCCACGACCAGGCGCACGTAGCCGATCGCAATCGCCATCGAGGCAAAGGAGACCAGCCACGAGCCCACAAAGATGCCAGCCAGCGACGCCGTCTTGGAAAGACCGCCCACGCAGCGACGTGCGCCGAGGCCCGACAGATTGGGCTGCAGATCGACGACGCTCAAGGCGGCAAACTCGGCAGACATCATCGCCACCAGGCCAAAGAGCGCGTAATAGTAGATGACTGTGCCATCGGGCGTGGTGCGCGTAAGGCTCACGCGGCGGGTGCCGCCCTCGAGCGACAGGGCGCGCGCAACCGCCTCCGGGTCGGCGAGCGCCACCGGGTTGTCCTGGGCAATCTGGCGCATGAGCTCGGCATTTTGTGTATACGAGCTTGCCACCGTCTCAAGGATGCTGCGGTCAGTGAGCACCGACGACGCACGCGAGTTGTCATAGCTCGAAAGCAACGTGAGTTTGGGCGTGCCCGCGGCATCCACCGTGTAAATGCCCGCGACCTCGCCGGCCTTGAGTGCTTTGTGCGCGGCAGCCAAGTCTTCGTACTCGCTCACATCGAGCAGCTGGTCGTCGCCTGCCTTGGCAAGCGACGTCGCCACGTCCTTAAAGGTTGAGGCGTCCCAGGCCTCGTCCGCCACGACGGCAACCGGCACCGGGTCGACCGTACCGTCGGAGCTCAGGTTCGCAAACATAAACATGAACATCGTGGAGAGCGCGACGGGAAAGATCGCGCCCCAAACCCACGTGCTCGGCCGGCGCAGCAGCGTCTTGACCGTAATGATAATGGTGTTGAACATGGCCGCCCCCTAGTCGCGCAGCTCGCGGCCGGTGATCTCGAGGAACACGTCGTTGAGGGTCGGCGGCTCGCTCCACACGCGGCCGAGCGCCACGTCGGCAGCGCGCAGCGTGTCGAGGATGTCCACCAGGTTGTGCGGGCTCGCCTCGCAGGTGCAGACAAGCTCGCCGCCGGACAGCTCGACGCTGAGCACGTGCTCGAGGGCGCGCAGCCGCTCGACCGTGGAGGGCTCGACGGCGCCGACCTCGACGGTCACGCGCTCGCCCATCTGAATCATGCGCTTGAGCTCGTCGTTGGTGCCCTGCGCCAGCACGCGACCGCCGTCCATGATCATGATGCGGCTGCAGATCTGCTCGACTTCCTCCATGTAATGGCTGGTATACACCACCGTGGCGCCCTCGTCGCGCAGGCGGCAGATGCCCTCCAGGATGGCGTTGCGGCTCTGCGGGTCGACCGCCACCGTGGGCTCGTCAAAAAAGATGAGCTCGGGCTTGTGCGCGATACCGCAGGCGATGTTGAGGCGACGCGCCAGGCCGCCCGAAAGCTTACCGGGGCGAAACTTGGTAAAGTCGCCCAGCCCGACAAAGTCGATGGCCTCGTCGACCAGTGCGCGGCGACGCTTTCGATCGTTGACGTAAAGGCTGCAGAAATAGTCGATGTTCTCGCGCGCCGTGAGCTCGTCAAACACCGCCACCTGCTGCGGCACCACGCCGATGCGGCGCTTGAGGTCATAGCGGGCGGGCGTCATGGGTTCGCCGAACAGCTCGATGGTGCCTTTGTCGTAGGCAAGCAGCTGCAGAATACAGTTGATGGACGTGGTCTTGCCCGAGCCGTTGGGGCCCAGCAGGCCAAAGATCTCGTCGGAGGCGATGCTCAGGTTAAAGTGGTCGAGCGCGATAAGGTCGTCATAGCGCTTGACGAGGTTTTCGACGTGGACGATGTCTGTCATGAGGCGGCCCTTCCGTTGATTGCGGCCCGGTACGATTGCATCATCGCAGGAGCCGCCGGCGCGCACCAGTGAGCTTTGTCACGAGTGCGGGGCTTGGTCGCGTGGCCCGCCGGCGCCCCCGATTTGCCGTGCGGGAGGAATGTCACGGTTGCGCAGGCGGCCCCTCCACCACGCGCAGCTTCGCGTACAATACCCGTATGAACAGGCTTTTCGACAAATCGATTGTGCTGGCGTGCTGCATTGCGGCCGCGATGGGTCTTACTGTGGACGCTCGCCTGGTCGCAGCGTTTTGCCTTGGCGTTATTACCACCTCGATGGCCGAGCTCGCGCAGAAGGATCGCACGTGCCGCACAAGCGAGGCCGCGAGCTACGCTTACATCATCGCGGCCGTCTTCGTGCCGCCGTTTGTGCCGTTTGCGCCTCTCGCCCTCTATGACATCGCGCGACGCGTGCGCCGCGAGCATGCCTGGGTCGTGCTGGGCATTGGCATCGCCTTTGTCTTTGCGCTCGTCGCGGACCTTCGTGCCGACGCGCTCACCGCCCGAACGCTCCTGCTGACCGCCATCCTTTCGGTCGCCGCCACCTTGCTATCGCTACGTACCGCCCAGCTGGAGCGCGAGCAGCAGCGCATGCGCCGCACCCGCGACGAGCTGCAGGAGCGTGCTCTGGCGCTCGAGGCGCACAACCGCGATCTTGCTGACCGCCAGGACTACGAAGTCGAGCTCGCGACGCTCACCGAACGCGCCCGCATCGCGCGCGAGATCCACGATAACGTCGGGCACCAACTCACGCGCGCCTCACTGCAAGCCGAAGCCCTGCGCGTGGTTCATGCCGACGAGCCCGGCGTCTCCACCGATTTCGCCGACGTCAAACGCACGGTTGACGAGGCGCTCCAGCTTGTGCGCACCAGCGTCCACGCGCTCAACGACAACGCCGCCGACCTTTCCGTACAGCTCGAACGCATTGTTGAAGGCGCGCGCTCGGACGGCGGCCCGCAGATTGAGCTTGAAGTCATGACCGAACATGCGCCCGCAAACGTCGCCAACTGCTTTGCGGCGGTCCTGCGCGAAGCGCTCTCCAATACCATGCGCCATGCTTGCGCCCGGACCGTCACTGTACGATGCATGGAGCATCCGTCGTTTTACCAGCTCATCGTTACCGACGATGGCGTGGACGGGGTCCAAGCAAGCGGCCGCGGCGCCGCGGAGGGTATGGGGCTCGCCTCCATGCGCGAGCGCATCGAGGCGCTTGGCGGCACCTTCACCGCCGGCCCGCGCGCCGGCGCCGGCGGCTGGCGCGTGTTTGCCACCGTTCCCAAACAGCAAGGAGATGAGGGCCGATGAGGCTCATCGTTGTCGATGACGACCGCTTGGTGGTCGATTCGCTCAAAATTATCCTGGGCGCCCAGCCACAGATCGAGGTGGTGGGTACCGGCGCCGACGGCAACGACGCAGTGGCTCTTTATGCCGAACGCGCACCCGATATCGCGCTGCTCGACATTCAGATGCCGGGGCGCGACGGGCTTTCGGCGGCCCGCGAGATCCTTGAGCGCGACCCTGCGGCGCGCGTGGTGTTTCTGACGACATTCTCGGATGACGAGTACATTGTGTCGGCGCTCAAGTTGGGCGCCCGCGGCTACCTGATCAAAACCGATGTCGCCGCTATTCCGCCGGCGTTGGCCCAGGTCATGGACGGCAAACGCGTGCTCGAGGGAAAGGCAATCGAGGACATCGATTTTGACGGAACGGGCGTCGAGGCGGGCACGCCTCGCCGGCCCGCGGCCTTTGCCAGCCTGACCGACCGCGAGTTCGAAGTCGCCGAGCTTATCGCCCGCGGCCTCGACAACAAGGAGATTGCCGCTACCGCCTACATGGGCGAAGGCACCGTGCGCAACCACATCAGCTCGATCCTAGCCAAAATGGGCCTGCGCAACCGCACGCAGATCGCCATCGCCTACCTGCGAGGGTAATTACCCAGCGGCCAACCGCTCCGGCATAGCAAAATGGCTGCCACCGATTTAATGCCATTTCAAAACTATGTCGGTTTACTACGACGAATCGCCCGCCTTCGACTACGGTAAATTGCGTGCTTGCAAAACCGCAGGTAGAACGCTTGCAATATTTAGAAAAATGCAGTCATGGTCGGGGATGTCGAATTCATCGTAGTAAACTGACATAGTTTTGTTCGGGCGGCCCTGCACGAGTGCCTCCACAAGCCTCGCGGGACCAAAATGATCCGTTTTCTTCCGCCCACGGGGATCGGCTGACGGCGTCCGCCACGAAATCAGCCCATCTACTACGTTTGACTCAATATCCCCGACCATACCCGCTTTACATGCAAAATCGCAGGCGTTCTACCTGCGATTTTTATTTCGCATTACTTGCCATGGTTGAGGGCGGTGGCTTAAACGTAGTAGATGGGCCCATTTCGTGGCAGACGGGTCACGCGGCAGCCCTCGCAAGGCAAAAATGGTCCGTTTTCCTCCGTCCGCGGGAGATCAAGGGCGGTTACGGATATGGTGCCATTTCAAAACTATGCCGGATTACGGGGCTAAAGTCGGAACCCTCATCCATACCTTCATTTTTTGAAAAACGGCAGGCTATCTACCTGCGGTTTTGTTTTTGCAATTTTCTGTATGGTCGGAGGTTCGCTATCCAGCCCCGTAATCCGGCATGGTTTTGTTCGTGGCGGTACAACCGCGCGTTTAAGCGCGGGGCCGGTGGGGCAATTTTGCCCCACCGGCCCCCATTCCAGCGCTATACCAGCCCAATTCCAGCGCTACTCCGACTTAGTTTCTACCGTGGGAGTCTTGTCCGCCGCAACTGGGGTGCGGGCGGTGTCCATAGTCAGGCAGTGTTTGGGACAGCTTTCGATACACTCGCCGCATACCACGCAGGCATACGGATCGATCGACCAGGTACCGCCCTTGCGATCGACCGCAAGCGCGCCCGCCGGGCAGCGACGCGCGCACATGCCGCAGCAAATGCACACGTCCATGTCGTTGACGACGTGCCCGCGCAAGCGCTCGGGTGCCGCGAGCTTCTCCTGCGGATAGCACACCGTGACCGGCTGCTTGACCATAGAACCCAAGGCCGTCTTGGCAAATGTCAGTAAACTCATGCCGCGCCTACCTTTCCGTGCAGCTAATGCAGGGGTCGATGGTCAGGATAATCATGGGCACGTTGGCAAGGAGCACGCCCTGCAACGCATGCGTCAGACCCGCCAGATTTTGCGACGTCGGCGTGCGCACGCGAAAACGGTCCAGATTCTTGGTGCCGTTACCGCGCACATAGTAGTACGCCTCGCCGCGCGGCTGCTCAATCACAACCTCGCCACGCGCGCCGTCGGCCGGCGTGAGCTTGGTGCGCCCACCGATGCCGTCGTGCGGAATCTTGCCCACAAGCTCCTTGATGATGTCCATGGCCTGCGTGACCTCGGCACAACGCACCTGGCAGCGGGCATAGCAGTCGCCGTCGGTCGCCACGATAGGCTCAAACGCGGCCAAGTCCGCATAGGCGCCGTCGCCGAACATGCGCACGTCGTAATCCACGCCCGAAGCGCGCCCGAATGGGCCGACCATCGAAAGCTCCAGCGCGTCCTTCTTGCTGATCACGCCCACGCCATGCAGGCGCTCGCCGCAGCTATTGTCGTCCAAAAACGTATGCACCAGGGCCTCGTAGTCGGGACGCATGGCGTCGAGCGTCTGGACAATACCCACCAGCTCGGAGTCCTCGATGTCATGCTTAAGGCCGCCGATCTCGTTAATCGAAAGGATCACGCGGCCGCCGCAGGTGCTCTCAAAAATCTTGAGAATCTGCTCGCGCAGCGTCCACGAACGATAGAACAGCGCCTCGAAGCCAAAGGCATCGGCGAGCAGGCCCAGCCACAGCAGGTGCGAGTGAATGCGCGAAAGCTCGTGCAAAATGGTGCGGATATACTGCACGCGACCGGGCACCTCGATGCCGAGCATGCGTTCGCAGGCGCTAGCATAGCCGCAGCTGTGGCCCACGGCGCAGATGCCGCAGATGCGCTCGGCGATGTAGCCAAACTGATGCATATCGCGCTTTTCGGTGAGTTTCTCGAGCCCGCGGTGCACAAAGCCGATCTGCGGAATTGCCTCGATGACGCGGTCGTCCTCGATAACTAGGTCCAGATGAAGCGGCTCGGGCAGCACCGGGTGCTGCGGGCCAAACGGAATAACGGAGCGATGTGCCATGGACCTTACGCCTCCTTTTTCTGCTTGTCGCGGGCGGCCTTGGCGGCAAGCGCCGCGCGGACCTTGGCCACTTTATCGGGATCCATGGCGGCGAGCTTTGCTTCCAGCTCGGCGGCTTTGAGCGCGGCCTTGGCAACAGCATCGTCATGCCTGTCTCTTATACACATCTGACGCTGCCGACGATATGCAGTGTGTA